>JBFFJL010000247.1:0-6028 GCA_041555955.1 Nevskiaceae bacterium | reverse complement strand
GTGCTGCTGGCCGAACTCGACATTCGGCCGGACCTTTGGTTTTTCGGCTGTCACTTTCCCGGCGATCCGGTGATGCCGGGTTGCCTGGGCCTGGACGCGCTTTGGCAGCTCACCGGCTTTTTCCTCGCTTGGAGCGGTCACACGGGACGTGGACGCGCACTGGGCGTCGGCGAGGTGCGCTTCCGTGGTCAGGTCTTGCCGGATGCGCGCTGTGTGAGCTACCGGATCGATATCAAGAGAATCTTCAGCAGCCGACTGGTGATGGGCATTGCCGACGGCAGCCTGGCCGTCGACGGCCGCGAGATCTACACCGCCAAGGATTTGCGCGTGGGCCTGTTCCAGCACGGGGAGGTGATCGGGTGAGCGCGGGGACACGACGTCGCGCGTCTCTATCGCGTGGATGCTGCGCTGTTTCAGACCGCAGAGACAGCCGGCGTTCGGGGCGTGTTGTCGTCACTGGTATGGGCATCGTCTCGTGCCTTGGCAATGATCCGGCGACGGTGTGCGCGGCGCTCCGCGAAGGTCGCTCCGGCATCCGCTTCAGCCCGCAGTACCGCGACGCCGGGCTGCGCAGCCAGGTCTGCGGCGCGGTCGATCTCGACCGCGAGGCATTGATCGACCGCAGGCTGCGCCGCTTCATGGGCGACGCTGCAATGTTCACGTACGTGGCGATGCAGCAGGCGATCGCCGACGCAGGGCTCGCGCCGGAGGATGTATCCAATCCGCGCACCGGTCTGATCGTCGGCACCGGGGGCGCATCGCCCGCAAACCTGGTCGAGGCCGCCGACAATCTGCGCGCGCGCGGCGTCAAGCGCGTCGGTCCGTACATGGTGCCGCGCACGATGGGCAGCACGGTCGCCGCGTGCCTGGCCACGCCGTTCCACATCCGCGGACTGAACTACTCGATCAGCTCTGCGTGTGCGACCAGCGCGCACTGCATCGGTCACGCCGCCGAGCAGATCCGCGCCGGCCGCCAGGACGTGATCTTCGCCGGCGGTGGCGAAGAGGAGCACTGGTCGATGGCGATGCTGTTCGATGCGATGGGCGCGCTGTCGAGCCACTTCAACGACCGCCCGGAACAGGCTTCGCGCACCTACGATCGCGACCGCGATGGTTTCGTCATCGCCGGCGGCGGCGGCATCCTGGTTCTGGAGGACTATGAGCACGCGCGCGATCGCGGCGCGAAGATCTACGCCGAGCTGACCGGCTATGGCGCGACATCCGACGGCGAGGACATGGTCGCGCCGTCGGGCGAGGGTGCGGTACGTTGCATACGCCAGGCTCTGTCGACCGTGCCGGGGCCGGTCGATTACATCAACGCGCACGGCACCAGCACGCCGGCTGGCGACATCGTCGAACTGCGCGCGATTCGCGAGGTGTTCGGCGCCCAGGCACCGCCAATCAGTTCGACCAAGTCATTGTCCGGACACTCGCTCGGCGCCGCGGGCGTGCACGAGGCGATCTACAGCATGTTGATGCTGCAGCACGGCTTCATCGCTGCATCCGCCAACATCGAGACACTCGATGCGGACGCTGCCGACATGCCGATCGTGCGCGAGCGCCGCGACGATGTGCAGCTGGATACGGTGCTGTCGAACAGCTTCGGTTTCGGCGGCACCAATGCGAGCCTGGTGTTCCAGCGCCTGGGCGACGACTGCGCGCACTGAGGCAGTGTCATGAGACGTCTGCTCCTGATCATGCTGTCGCTGCCCATGGCCGCGTGCGTCGGGGACAGCGATGCCATGTTGCCCGCCAGCACTGGCAACGTTTCCGCCACGGCCCGGTCGGTGCCGAAAGTGATTCTGGACGGCGACGTGGGTCCCGATCCCTGCGATGTCGGCACGCTGGCCATGGCGCACAACCTGCATCGTGCCGGCGAGATCCGACTGCTAGGCTTCATGGCCACGTTGCCTGAGTCCAGCAACATCGAAGTCATCGACATCCTGAACAAATGGTACGGCCACGACGTCCCGATCGGCGTGTTCAAGGATCCGTCGGACCAGGGCTACAGTCAGAACGTGCAACTGGCCTCAGCCGTCACGCATGAACTGTTTCCCGCCACCCGCATCATTGCCGGCCATTACGCCGACTGGACGCCACAGACCTACGATTCGGTACCGGGCAGTGTCGAGTTGTACCGCCGACTCCTGGCAGCCGAGCCGGGCCGCAGTGTGACGATTTTGACCGTCGGTCAGTTATACAACCTCAAGGCTCTGCTGAATTCGGGACCGGATGAATTCTCGCCGTTATCCGGCATGCAGCTTGTGCAGGCCAAGGTAGACCGCATCATCATGATGGTGGGTGGCTTCGGCGATACGATCACCTCCGACGATCTGGCCTTTTACGAGGCGGAGTATTTCAGCAATCCGCCGAACAGCTACGGTGTGTTGACGGTGGCCGTGCATTCGTCCACCGGCAACGGCTTTGGTGCCGAATACAACGCCCATGGTTGGTATCCCGGCCTGACCGAGGGCGTCTTTGAAAAGTTGAACGAACTGGACCTGCCCAAGGTCATCATCGGCCACGAGCCGGGTTGGCGGGTACCGGCCGGCGAGGCTTACAACGGACTGGACGTGTTGCATCCGGTCCGCATGGCGTATGTCGAGAACAACATCCCGTCCAAGCAAGTCCATCCCGGTGTTGTGAAGAATGACCCGGCCTATGACGAGCTGGCACTGTTGTACTTGGCGCGGGGAAAGGGCGACTGGTTCGAGGAACTGGGCGGACATGCTACGTTCGAGCAGCTCGGGACATCCACCTGGTTCGATAAACCCGAATTTCAGCACACACGTCTGGCGCTGACCCCCCACGCCAACGAGGGCAAACGTCTGTCCCGGCTGATTGAAAGTCTGGTCATGGGTGAGCCCGACACCTGGCGTCCGCAAACAAGGGGACTGGAGTCGAACGGCACTTGACCATTGTCACCGCGACGGCGCGGAGGTCCCAGCGCGCGGTCGGAGGATGGACGATTACGGCGCGACGCCCTCGATGCGAATCAGCGTCGGCTGGCCGCCCTCGGTGTGCCAGCTCGGGAAGTTGGACGTACTGGTCCACGCCGCACCGTCGGCGGTGATTTCGACGTCGCGGGTAAACGACACCGCGCGCGGCAGCGGAACGAAATGCCAGGTCTGGCGCGCGATGTCGAAGGCCATCACCGAGTCCGACTGGTTGCCGTTCACCCAGACGATGCCGCGCGCCCGGTCCACGTTGAGCGAGTAGGGCGTTTCGCTGCCCGTCGGCTGTACCGGCAGCTCGTGGCGGGTGAAGCTGCCGCTGCGCGGATCGTACCGGGCGATCGCGGATTCGGGGAACGCGGCAATCCACAGATTGCCGTCAGCGTCGGCGCGCAGACGGCGCGGGCCGGCAAAGGGCGTCGGCACCATCGTCAACGCCAGCGTCTGCGGATCGATGCGGCCGATGTCGTCTGCATACAGGCGCGCGAACCAGACCGCGCCGTCGGGCGCCACCTCGACACCATAGGGGAGGGGCAGGCCCGAGGACTGCCAGTCGATCGGCAGCCTGTTCAGCGGCAGCCCCCAGTCGGCGAGCCTGAGGATCACGCCGACCAGCGCCACCGTGATGCGCTCACGCAGATTGCGCGGCGGCAGATCGACAAACGCGAAGCGGCCGCTGCGGCGATCGAGCATCGCCACCTGGTTCGACAGCGCCAGCGTGAACCACACGCGGTTGCGCGCATCGGCCCGGATCGTGTGCGGGTAATAGCCCTCGTTGAACCGGTGCACGATGAAGGTGCCGCTTTCGGGCGCGAACTCGATGAGGCGCCGCTGCAACGAGCAGGTCATGAAAATGTGGCCGTCCGCGGGCGACTCGGCGAGGGAATGCAGGCCGACGTAGGTCTCGTGCTGCGGAAAGCTCCGGAGCCGCGCGGCCAGCAGGCCGCCCGGATCGTCGCCGGGATCGTGCGGCAACTTGTAGATCGTGTACCCGCCGCTGACAGGATCGATCTCGTAGAGGTCGTCCTTGAGGTTGTCGCCGACATAGACCTTGCCGTTGGAATGCGCCAGCAGATCGTGCATCTGCGACATTGCATCGCCGATCGGCCACTCGGTGATGGCGATGCCGGCGAGGTCCTGCGACCACGGCGTACCGGCAGGAATCCTCTGCGGATGCTCGCGCAGTTCGCGATAGCCGCGGCTCAGGCGCTCCGGGAGCGCGTCTTGCGCCGCGCTCGCCAGCCGCGACCCGTAGGTGATCATGCGCGCGATGGCGCCGTGCCATTGGTCCGCGCTGCGTTCGCGGCGCAGGAATGCGTTGCCCTGCTGATGGCAGAACGCGCACTGCAGCGCGAAGTGCTTCTTCAGTGTCGCGTCGCCCAGATCGAGCTGGGAAAACCACGCATTGGCAGGCCGGCTCGCGGCCAAGGCTGCGGGATCGGATTCCGGCTCGAGTCGCAGCTCCAGGTAGGCATCGCCGCGCACTCGATCGAGGTTCAGCGTCCGGTATCCCGGGCGGCGCAGTTGCAGGCGCAAATCGGCGAATGGCGGCTTTGCGATCCTCAGCAGGCCGTGGGCGTCGGTGAACCAGGCATGCTCCGGCTGCGCGCGGCCGCGGAGCGGTGTGCCGTTTCCGCTGTGCTCTCCTACCGCCGGGGCCGTGGACCAGGCGCGCACCATGACGGCAGGCAGTTCCGTGCCGTCCGCGCCGGTCAGCTTCAGTTCCAGGGCCGTTGCTGGACTGCAGCACGCCAGGCCCAGCGCCAGCAGCGCCCAGAGCCGGCGTTGGTGGTGTTCAGCAGGCTGCCCGAGTCCCACGGAAACCTCGACCGATAGCGTCCATCGTCAGGCACTTTCGACTGGGAACAAGTACGTGTTCTCCAGTTCGATGTGCTCCGAGACATCGTCGCTGAGCTTGCACAGACCGAGACATAGCGCATGCCAGTGCGTACAGGCATCGTCCGGCACGCGGCAACCATCTGTCAGCCGTTCGATATGCCGTAGTCGCGCGAGGTGGTCTTCATGCTCCACGCGCAGCATCGCGATTGGGAGAGAGATCACGTCGATGTGCAGGCAGAGTATCGGGAATGCGAGATCCTCTTCCGTTTGCATATGTGCCTCCATGGCTCGCCCGAGACTATCGAGCGCATCGGCAAGGCCCAGGGGAACCTGCGGGTGGTTACGGTGCACAGTCTCAACGCGTAACGCGAGACGTACCAGTTCTGGCAACTCCCGGCGGTGAACGCGATGGAAGCGTTCTTCGATGTGCCGGATCAGCCGATGTCGGTCTGGTGGTGGAGTCGGGAAGCTGGATGGGTCCAGCGCGTCGAGTTCCGACGCGACTGCGTCTGCGGACAGCCTGAGGTGTGCCGCAGCGTCCAAAAGCGTCGTGCGACCGTTACGCCAATAGTCCAAACGGTACTTCTGGAGGACCGCTGTGGCGCCGGGCATGGTTGTCGCCAGATCATGCAGCGTGCGCTGGGCGACGAGGGTGAGATCGGGGCGAATGCTTGTGTTCATGAGGCGCGGTCGGTCAGCTCGCCAGTTCCGTGTCCATCATTCCGGCCAATCGAAGCGACAGCGCCATGATCGTGAGCTGCGGATTGACGCCCGGAGTGTCGGGCAGCAGTGACGCGTCGCTGACGAAGATATGACGACATCCGTAGAGGCGGTGATCGACGTCGGCGACGCGACCCATGCCGGCGGTGCCCTGCGGGTGGAAGCCGCTGGCGACAAGATGGTGGGCCCGTACGTCAGCAGGCGAAAAGTCGGCGAGCTGCGCGGCAGTGATGAACTCGTTGCGCAGTCCGATCAGCGGCAGCAGTACGCACTCGGCGCCGGCGGCAAAGAATGCCTCGGCCATCAGCTTCATGCCGCACGCGAGATCGAGCACATCGTCCGCATGCAGTGCATAGCGCAGCACCGGCTGGCCGCCGGTCCAGCGCACCGAGCCGCTGCCGCGGTCGAGGGCCATCATGCCGAAGCTGGCAGCACGATCGTAGTGGTCCATCCAGTAATCCGCAGCAGCCCCCGCGCAAGGAAGCACCGGCGCGACGGTGCTCTTGGGCGTGAAG
>JBFFJL010000246.1:0-6075 GCA_041555955.1 Nevskiaceae bacterium | reverse complement strand
GGCGCGACCCGCTGACCGTGAATATCGATCTGGCGAGGCGGAGTTTCGATCCACGCGCCCGCGAGGGGCGCGACCATGCTCATGGCATAGCCACTCTAGGGCTTCCATGTTTCGATCCACGCGCCCGCGAGGGGCGCGACGGTAGTCTTTCATCGCGTCCTCGCAAACATGCCGCTGTTTCGATCCACGCGCCCGCGAGGGGCGCGACCATGAGGGCAACGATTCCCGGAGATTCGCGTGATGTTTCGATCCACGCGCCCGCGAGGGGCGCGACGCTGCGCATTTAACTCGTTGATTGGATAAACCGCAATCGTCACACATCGCGAACATGCGCCCGTGGATGCAGGCACTCGGCACAGATAAGACCAGACCGGGCACTACCCCAAGAAAATTCAAGTTGTTAAAGAGCTGCGAACCTTCCGGAAAATTACCGGCAGCTTCAGGTTCGCGCGATCAATAAACGAGCGGTCCGTTGAAATCGGTTGCAGGCTTGGCCCCAACGTGCTCAATGCGTCGATCCCAGTTGGAGCCCAGGTAATAGAACCGCAAGCTGTCCTGCTCCGGTTCGATCAGCTCTATGAGCCTTTGCTTGAGGTTCGCCCATTGGGCCGGCTCGACTTCAATCTCGAATACCGAGAACTGCACACGCTGTCCGTAGTCCTGACACGCTCGGGACACTCTTCTGAGCCGGCGACGTCCTGCCGCATCGATCGTCGTCACGTCATAGCTGACCAGAACCATCATGGCGAATTTCGCTATTTCCAGAGAAACGGCGGATAGGCATCCAGATCTCCGCGCAGATGGCGAGCCAGCAACTGCGCCTGCATCAACGGTAACAAGCCGATCGGCATCTTTTCATTCACGAAAACATGCCTGACCTCTTCACGTTTGCGCTCCTGATACGCCACGAGCAGATTCTTTCTGGCCTCTTCCCGAAGCAGAACAACACCGTTATCCATTGTCTGAAGATCGCGCGCTGAAATTTGACGACGATTGATCATCGAGAGCGTCAAGCGATCCGCCAGGAAGGCCCGGAACTCTTCCATCAGATCAAGGGCCAGGCTTGGCCGGCCGGGACGATCACGGTGCAAGAACCCCACCGCCGGATCGAGGCCAACGGTTTCCAGCGCTGACCGGCAGTCGTGCGTCAATAAGGTATAGAAGAACGACAACAGTGCATTGACGACATCACGTGGCGGCCTCCGATTGCGTCCGTTGAAACGCAGCTCAGGCTCAGGCGCGCGAATCAGATGATCCAGCACGCCGAAGTAGGCTTGGGCCGCCTCGCCTTCCCACCCCCGCATGACCTGGGTGTCTTCTTCCGACAGCATCTTTTTCGACAAACGATCCAAGCGCTGATAAGCGTGCTCGACCGCCGCCTTTGCCTGCGATGCCATCGAGTCACCGTGATCACGCAAAGCGCGCCCGAGTACCGTCCTCTGGTTATATAGCTTGCCGACGAGCAGATGGCGAACGATCGCCGCACATCCGACAAAATCATCGGAACGCCGATATTGTTCCCGGCGCAGTAGCACATTGCCGGAGACCGGCCCTTCGACGCGAGCCAGAAATCGCCCATTCGGACTGAGGAAGCACACGCTGATGCCCTGCTCCGCGCAGTAGCCAAGCAATGGAGGAGACACCAGCACACGGCCAAAGCAGACCAGACTTTCCAGCATGTGCGCGGGAATGCGGGCCCGCTCCTGCTGTTCGACCTCCATGACGACGTTGGCTCCGTCTTTCCGGAGCCACGCCCCCTCCGTCGTCACATACAGCGTATTGAGCTGGCGCCGCATCAGTCCGCAGCCTCAGTTTGTTGCTGCAGCCACTGGCGCACCGAGATGCGCCGCCCCAGCTCGTGAGGCCTGCACAGTTCCAGCAGAGAGCACGCGTCACAGCGCTTGGCCTCATACGTCGCACTGGGAGTCCGGCGCGCGTCCAGCATTTCGCGTACCGCTCTGATCGTCTCCAAAGTCAATGTCCGCAGAGCCTCATCGAAAACCACGAACTTCCGGCGTCGCGTCTTGCCATAGAACAACGCCCCTTCCGGAACGGCACAGCCAAGCATCGTCTCCAGACACAGCGCCTGCGCACATAGCTGCACCTCGTCCGCGCGGTGGGCCTTGGGTCGTCCGCGCTTGTACTCGACGGGGAACGGAAGCTCACCGTTCTCCGACTGCCGAAACTCGACGACGTCCGCCACCCCGGCGATGCCGAGTGCGGGGGCCGCAAGCGGCATCGACGTATCCGTCCGCACGCCATGACGAATCTCAATGCCCGGCGCATCAGCACGGTCGTGCATCAACCGACCTTCCGCCGTGTGACGGCTTTCCGACCACAACCGTTCGACGTGGATTAGCGCGCACTGCCGGGGACAGTACAAATAGTGCTGAAGGGCGGACAACGGAATCAGGTCATCGTCATCCATTGCCCGCCCCAAACGGCTACAGGTATTCCTGCACGCTGACACCCTGCGGCACCGCATCTTTGTCGACGACGACGCGGTAATCCTTGAAACTCCGGGCGGGTTCGCTCAGATCCGTAGCACGCTCGACGCTCACCGCATCGAACAACACATGCGCCGGCGCATTGCCCATTGGATTCTCATGCTCGAAAACGATCAGCTTGCGCGCCGCCATCTCGCCACGCGCCGCCGCACGGTCGTGTTCGAACATACTGACTAGCGCGCGCCACAACAGCTGCAAATCCTCGTCAGAAAATCCGGTGCGTTCCGCCAACTTGGCTGATACGAAGCCGTGAGCGCGAAACAGACCATACGGCAGGATGTGCTTTCGGCCCATGGTGCGATTGTCTCCGCTTTGAGCTTCGGCCTCCTTCTCCGTCGTCACTGCCATGCGTGTGATCGATATTTCCAGCGGAATCACCGGCTCGACAGACGATGCGAAGGCCAGTTGCACCGGGCCACGAACCTGACCGGCATTAACGCCTGTCGTCATCACCGCGCCGAAGGTGCGCACATCAAAGAAGTTCTGGCACATCCAGGCCGTGATTTCACGCGACTTGGCCTCGTCCTTCGGCAGCTTTTTGTACGCATCCTTGGCATCAGGAGGAACGCCAAGTGCCTCCCACGCCTTCTGATGTTGGTGATTGAGGATGGCCTTTTCCTGCATGTAGATCGCATACCCGGCTGCATCCTCTTTCTCCAACGAGACGAAGTTCCGAATCTTCCTTTTCAGGCAAACGTCCGTCACCAGTCCACGATTGGTTTCCGGATCAAGACGCGGCAGGTTGCCCGCATCCGGATCACCATTGGGATTGCCATTGGTAACATCGAACAGATAGACGAACTCATAGCGATGCGTAATCGCGGTCATGACAGCGCTCCCTCGGTATCAGTTTCGGATTCGTGCGCGGCATCGGCGCCGCGTTTGGTGTAGTACGACTGCGACTGGTGGTAGTAACCGATCGCAAATCGCCCCTGGTCTTCGATGTGAAGACTGCGCGGAAACTGATCCGGCAGCCCGTCGATGGCCTCGCGGATATCGCGTTCCAGATTCACCGCCTGCCCCGGCCGCTCCTTGCGCAACTTGGCCAGATGGTTCTGCGTGTTGCGTAGCAGTACCGGAAAGATCGAGGCAGGCGTTGCCGATGCCGCGCCGAAGTAGCGATCGCGAATGGTGGCGTTGACCTGCCCACCCAGCGCACAGCGTTGCACATATTCCAGCACCGCAAATAGGCGCCCGAGTAGATACCCGGGCTGCGTGGATTTCTTGTTGAGACTCACGGGCACCTCCACTTGTGAAACGGATGATGGATGGTTGCGTGCAAGAACAGCCTTGCAGATCGCCACACGCACACCGGAGACATCGCCATCTGCGCGCATACGCATGAGCACATTGGCAAGCAGACTTTCGGGATATCGACTTCCCGTAAGAATCGAACGCAGCAGCTCTCCCGCCAACAGCGGTGAGATATCCTCGCTCTTGGCGCGCCCATCACGACTCGGAGCAGTTGCCAGTGCAAGTCGCCACACAGAAGGCGCCGTCTTCCATGGCAGCGGCTCGATCCTCAGATCACGCTCATGCGCCATAATCCGCCGCGCCAATTCCCCGAAGGTATCGACGAGCCAGAAACGGATCGACAGTCGAGAAGCGTTCGGAGCCAGGCCAAGCACGAACATCCGCGTGCCGGGGGACAATGCGGGATCGATCTCGTTCAAAGCGCGGCCTTTCGCAACGCCGTCGAGCACCTGCCGCACCTTTTCAGCTTCACTCTCGTCGGTGTCGGTCGGATTCAGCAGGGCGGCAAACGTCAATTCCGCCTGCTCGGCTTGTGCCGGATCATCGGCCTCGGCCCAGAACACGACGGTGGTATCCCCCACCTGCAGATTCTGGCGATGGTGCGCGCCACGGCGCAGCAGGTAATTGAGGGCCGAGGTGTACGCAAACGCAGCCCGCTCCGAAACGGGCGCGTTGAAGCCCTGGCTTTTCCCATAAGACGTGAAGGCATCCAGATTGAACGAGACAATGGACGCGCCTGAACTTTGCGCCCCCGGTACGCCCTTGATCGCCGGATGAAGGCGCGCGACCGGCGCACACTCGCCAGTCACCAGACATGTCGCGATATTGCTTTCGGCACTATCGCTGGCATCAGACAGCAGACGCGCGCGAATCCGTTGCGCCGCATCCCGCTCATGCAGGTAGCGATGCTCCCCGTCCAGACGAAAGACGACGTTCGCATCCTTCATCTCGTCCTTGAAACGCGGTTCACAGAACAGCTCTGGACGCCAATTGTTCAAGAAAGCCAGAAAGGCCTTGAGCCCCGTATCAGTTTCTCCTCCGAGAGCCTGTTCGTGTAGCGCCCTGAATGCCGCATGCTCCTGGTCCGAACGCTTGCTCGTCGCGCTCACCCCGAGCACGTAACTAGTCTTGTCCCATAGGAAGCAGGGGGCAATATTGCTCGCTCTCTTAGGCGGTTGCGGCACCTCCAACGCACTGGGGACGGGCCTCTTACCGGACGTATCGCGGATGTCGCGGACATCCACCACCGTCCCATTTGCATCAAGCACGATGGCGTAGCTGATCTTCTCTGGGCTGTAACCGAAGGGGGCAATGCCGGTGACGCCACGCTCGACCAAGCGGTCGTAGTATCGGCTAAGGGATTGGAGGATCACGCTTTGACCTCCTCGCTACTCCATGCCGGCACGTCGATCACACCGTCGATCATCTGTGCGCGGAAAAAACGCGACGCTGCATCGTTGGAAAAGTCGATGTCATGCAGCATCCAACCCAGGTCCCGTTCTCCAGCGAGTGCGGGATCGGTGGGCGGCACCTGCTCATCAGCTTCGATCAACTGGAAATGAGCCGGAAATTCGCGCACCCCCATGCAAGGCGCCTGGAAACACTGCCCCTTGCGCGCACGCCGGTTGAAGATGTCGAGGTGTTTGCCCTCGTTGTCGTCCGGTCCGGCCCGGTCGGTCAACTCGAAGTGCGCTGCGATGACATAGGCCACATCGCGCAGCACCGTCGCGGCCCGCTGCTGGCGATCCTCGTCGACGACATTTGCTAGGCCAGCCGTCGTTCCGGCTTTCATCGCCTTGGTCACACTCGTTGGTGACAGCTTGGAGCCGACCTCGTTACGCCGAATCGACTCGAAGCGAATCGGCTTTAGTACATGAATACGGTCAACGTGCCAGCGGATCGCCGGCTTCCAGTGAATCGCCTCCAAGATGCCCCGCGCGGCTGAGGGCGTGATCACGTCATAGCTCACGCGTTCCACTTTCATTTCAGGGCGGGTGAAGCATGCCCGCTCGCCCCAGATCAATAGACGAACTCCGAAGCTCATATATCCCCCTCATCCAGCATTTTCGGTGGCGGACTCACGCACTCTTGTTTGATCCACGGCCAACGGTTGTAGCCAATCGCTGGATCATTGGCCCGCCACTTCCGAATCTGCTCGATTTCCATGCTGTTGACCTCCTGCAATGTCGCCGAATTCGACTCCCACAGAATCGTTCGTCGAACTACGAAATCCTTGCGCTGTTCCTCGCTGAAGTCCTTCGCGATGAGCTGATCATTCGCACTCCCGAAATAATTGATGCTATTGGTCAAATCC
>JBFFJL010000245.1:0-6076 GCA_041555955.1 Nevskiaceae bacterium | reverse complement strand
GAATCCCATTGGGCAATCTACAGCACCGGGGCGGTATTTTTCCGCACCTCAATCCATCAGCATGCCGCCGTTGACATGCAGGGTTTCGCCACTGACATAGCCGGCTTCAGGCGATGCCAGAAAGGCGACTGCGGCGGCAATGTCTTCCGGTGCGCCGAGGCGCTGGGCCGGGACTCTTTCGAGCAATGCCTTGCGGGTGTCTTCGCCCAGCGCGTGGGTCATGTCAGTCTCGATGAATCCGGGCGCGACGACATTGACGGTGATTCCGCGCGAACCGACTTCCTGCGCCAGCGACTTGCTGAAGCCGACCAGTCCGGCCTTGGCAGCACAATAGTTCGCCTGGCCCGGATTACCCATCTGCCCCACCACTGATCCGATGCTGACGATGCGACCATAGCGCGCCTTCATCATGCCGCGCATGACTGCGCGTGACAGACGGAAAACCGAACTCAAATCGGTATCGAGCACCTCAGCCCAGTCCTCGTCTTTCATGCGCATCAACAAGGTGTCGCGCGTGACACCCGCATTGTTCACCAGAATCGATAGCGGTCCGATGGACTCCACCAGCGCGGTGCATGCCGCGGCGTCACGGACGTCGAGTACACGCCCCTCTCCCCCCTGAACGGCCAAGGCCTCGGTGATGGCGCTGGCGCCGGCTTCACTGGTTGCGGTGCCGATGACACGTGCACCATCCGCCGCGAGACGCAACGCGATTGCACGCCCGATACCCCGGCTCGCGCCGGTGACCAATGCGGTCTGCCCCTGGAGGCGTGAAGTCGATGAGCTCATGAAATCCGTTTCGAAGGCGTTGAAGTCAGGGGCAAAAACGAAGAGTAAACGAAATTACCGTCACTAAGAATAACATTGAATGTTGGCACTTATTGACCGATGAGAATGGTCGCAGCCTGCTCGAGACCTGCAGGCTCTTCGAGCGCAAGACAGGGCACGGACTTGGCAATGCGCTTGTTCAGTCCGCATAGAACCTTGCCGGGCCCGCATTCAACGAAAGCTTCGATGCCCTGCGCCACCAGCCTTTCAATGGTCTGGGTCCAGCGGACCGGCTGATGTAACTGATCCCGCAACACAGCCCGAATTGCATCGCCGCTTCTCCCGGCTTCACCGTCAAGATTGTGAGACACCGGGATGACAGGCGCGTTAACTGTAACCTCAAGCAGCTTCGCGTAGAGCTGTTCGGCAGCGTCACGCATCAACGAACAATGCGACGGCACCGACATGGGGACGCGCACCGCCATGCGTGCTCCCTGTGCCTTGGCGTTGGCCAGCACCCAATCGATTGCCCCCGCATGACCAGCCAGCACGACCTGTCCGGGGGAATTGTAGTTGGCGGCTTCCAGTACGCCGTCGCCGTCATACGCTGCACACAGTGCCGCGATCTGCGTGTCATCCAGACCAATCACCGCCGCCATGCCACCGACGCCCTCGGGTACTGCTGCTTGCATCAGTTGTCCGCGCAACTCAACCAATTTGAGCGCGTCAGCAAAGCCCAGGCATTGCGCTGCAACCAAAGCGCTGTACTCGCCCAGACTATGCCCTGCCAAGGCCGCCGGCGGCGGCACGCCACGCGCACACCAAACTCGCCACAGCGCGACATCCGCCGCCAACAAGGCCGGTTGCGTGCGCTCAGTGCGATTGAGTTCGTCTACCGGACCTTCGCTCACCAGATGGCGTAGATCCCAGCGCAAGACCTCCGACGCTTCGTCGAAAGTCTGCGCAATCAGGGGCGACGAATGCGCGGCCAGCATGCCAACGGTCTGGGATCCCTGCCCAGGGAACAATACTGCGTAACTCATTGATTACTCTTTTATATTGTCTTGTGCGGGCGACGCCTTGAAGGCCTCCTCGCCACGCAAGGTACGGAATACTGCCGCGTAAGCCAGTGCGCCGACAACTCCAAACAGGTGCGACTCCGTCGCAACGTGCCCACCAATGGCCGCCTCGTCGGAAACCGGAGCCCCTGCAAAGAACTCCCAGGCGATCTTCGCGGTCAGATAAGCCAGACAACCCGAAGCAATCAAGTCGCGACGCATCACCTGCGGCAGCAGGCCCAGGACAAACAAGCCATGAATCACGCCGGACATGCCGACGTAGCGATGCATTTCCGGAACAAAGGCGAGCAGACACGATGTCATGAACAGCGACAGCCACAGCACGCGACGCAGCCAGGCCCAGCCGCTCAGATGCTCCGGACACAGCAGAACCAGAACCAGCACCCCCATCTGATTGAGAAACAGGTGATACCAGCCCAAATGGACAAAATTGCCAGTCAGTAGGCGCCACCATTGCCCGTCGAGAATCAGCTGACGATCGTAGCTGAACAGGGCACGCCCCCAGTCGCCGAGGCACTCGCCAATCAGCATCAGCAACATCAACACCAGCGGCGCGAACCAGATGCCGGCAGAGCGATAAGGCGAATTTGATATCATTGATCAGATGTCCACTGTACCGACTGTTTCCTGCACCACCGAAATGACTATCCAACAAAAATCTTCCATGCAACGCGGCTTTACGCTCATCGAAATCATGGTGGTCGTGGTCATTCTCGGCATTCTTGCAGCGGTTGTGGTGCCGAGAATTATGGATAACCCGGACAAGGCTCGCATCACCAAAGCCAAGCAGGACATTCGCGTTCTTGAGTCGACGCTTGAGCTGTACAAGCTCGACAACTTCAACTATCCATCAACTCAGCAGGGCATCGATGCCCTGGTCAAGAAGCCGTCGGGTGAGCCGGATGCACCAAATTACAAAACCGGCGGTTACGTCAAATCACTGCCGAAAGATCCCTGGGGCAATCCCTACCAGTACCTGCAGCCCGGCATTCGGGGCGAGTTTGATCTGTTCTCTCTGGGTTCTGACAATCGCCCCGGTGGAGAGGGCGTCGCGGCAGACATCGGCAACTGGGATCTGAACAGCTGAGGCCCACCTTGCGCGACATTGCCGTGTCGCCTTCTCAGCTCACGATTCCAGCGCGACGTTTGCCACAGCCCCAGCACGCGCCATGAATGCCCGTCATTCGCGCAGCAATGCCACCGGTTTCACCCTGGTCGAAATGCTGGTTGTGGTGCTGATCATCGGCATCCTGGTCACGTTTGCCAGCCTGACAATCGGAAATCGCGCAGTATCCGACAAAGTCGACACTGAAGCTGCGCGCATGAATCAGCTGTTTCAGCTGGCGCAGGAAGAGTCGGAACTACGCGGCCTGGAAATCGGGTTCCGCTACACCGACTCTGGTTACGGATTTTTTGCCTTGGACGATAACGGCGCCTGGAGGCCGATAGGCGAAGGTCCCCTGCGCCCACGTACACTGCCCCAGCCCACCGAATTCTCGCTGCGTGTCGAGGGTCGTCCGATCCCGCCCGCACAGGCGATCGCGGTAAAGCCATTGCCCCGCGCCGACCAGGACGAAGCCAATCCGGAAAAAGGCGTTAACGCGGCCGCGCAGAGCGATGCGCCGCAACTGGAACCGCAGGTGCTGATTCTCTCCAGTGGTGAGCTGACCGCATTCGAGCTGGACATTGGCGCTGCCGAGCTGGACTACGTCCAGCGGATAGAAGGCAATATTGTTGGCAAAATCACCATGCAGCGGCACTCGCTAAAGCCATGAGACGCAACACCGCAGAGCGCGGGTTTACGCTGGTTGAAATGCTGGTGGCGGTTGCAGTTCTGGCAATTGCGATGGCAGCGATCCTGTCGGGCATGGCGCGCTATGCGGACAACACCGCGCATCTGCGTGAGCGGACCTTCGCACTCTGGGTCGCGCACAATCGCCTGACCGAAATCGAGCTGCAGCAGAAGTGGCCCGACGTCGGAAAATCGGATGGCGAAATGTCCATGGGAGGGCGTAACTGGCGCTGGAAAGTCGAAGTCAAAAAGACGGAAGACACCCATTTGCGCCGGATCGACATTCAGGTGTTGTCGCCCAATCGCGAAGGTAATGCCGCCACCCTGACGAGTTTCATTGCCGATACGGGGCGCCAATGAAACACACCCGTCGAAATGCCGGCTTTACCCTGCTCGAGCTGATCGTCGTGCTGGCTATTTTCGCCATCTTTGCAGTCATGGCCTACGGTGGTCTGGACTCGGTGCTGAAAACCCGCAAACAGGTTGAAGCAGCTCAGAACCGGATCGCCGAACTCCAGCGGACCTATCTGCGGCTGCGCAACGACTTCCAGCAGATGCGTCCGCGCCCGATCCGGGATGGCTTCGGTGATATACAGCCAGCGCTGGCGGCCGGCGACGGCAGCTACGTTGAATTCACTCGCGCCGGCTGGCGCAATCCGCTGAACCAGCCGCGCGCCGGGCTGCAACGTGTGGCCTACCGGCTCGACGAGGATCAATTGATTCGATCGAGTTGGCGGGTACTGGATCGCGCCCAGGACAGTCAGACGATCGATACGGTCCTGTTGGATCAGGTCGAGGATCTGCGATGGCGCTACCTCGACGCCAGCCAGGCCTGGCACAGCCGCTGGCCGGACACCGATACCAACGACAATCGTGGCAACGAGGCACCACCGATCGGCGTCGAGGTTCGCATTCGCACCAAGGACGCCAGCGAAATCCACTTCCTGTTTGCGCTCGGATCACAGCCAGCCGGGAACAAACCATCCGGAGCTCCGGGCGGGGAAAATGGCGGTCTCAGCGACACCCCTGCTCTGGGCGAAGACACGCCGTGAAAAAAACTCAGCATGGCATTGCGCTGGTAACCGCGATCCTGGTCGTGGCGCTCGCAGCCATCGCCGCCACAGCGATTCTGAGCTCGGCGAATATCGCAATCCACCGCACCGGCAACCTGCAGAATTCCGAATACGCATGGTGGTATGCCGACGGGGTTGAATCATGGATCAAATCCATCCTTGAACGTGATCTGGACGACAACAGAACCGACTCGCTACAGGATGCCTGGGCCACACCAATCGACTATCTGCCGATCGACAATGGCGCGATTCGCGGTCGCGTGGTGGATCTACAGGGGCGCTTCAATCTGAACAATCTAGCGACTACCGACGCCGAGACACTGAAGAACCTGACGGCGGTCCTGGCGCGCCTGATGGAGATCGGCGGCGTCGACGACCCTTCACAGGCACAGGCGCTGGTGAGCGCGATTCGCGACTGGATCGATACCGATATCGAACCCACCGGCTTCAACGGCGCGGAAGACAGTGAATATCTGGGCATGGACCCGCCCTATCGCACTGCCAATCGACTGATGTCTGACGAATCCGAGCTGCTCGCCGTGCGCGGGATGACCAAGGAAATCTATTTCAAGCTGCGCCCGTTCCTCAGCGCAATGCCGGCCACAGACCTGACCATCAACGTCAATACGGCAGCGCCAGAGCTATTGATGGCGCTGTCAGCGCAGCAGCGGCCAGAGCTCGCCGAATTCATCAGCCAACGCGCAGAAAAGCCGGCCGAAAGCGCGCAAGTGTTGTTTGATGGCGGAGTTTTCGTCGCCAGTGACCCTGGCGCCAAGATGATTGGCGTCAGCAGCAGTTATTTCCAGTCGCAGGTTGAGGTGTCCGTAGGCACGGGACATCTCAGCTTGTATAGTTCCTACCTACGCCCATCCGGTGGAATTCCGGCTGTCTACGGGCGCAGCACCGATACCCGATAGTGCGCGAAACTCTCTACATCAGACTGGGCGTGGTCGATCCTGACACGCCAGTGGCTTTCTGCATCGCTCGTCCCGACGCGGTGGCGTCGTTCGTGGTCGAGCATGCGCCTCTGCGCGCGCTGGCTGCACCAGCGGCGCAGCGGCGTGTTGTGGTGCTGGCGCCCTCGGCCGATCTGCGCCTGACCTCGGCATTGATACCCGCGCGGCAGAGCGCCAAAGCCCTGCAAGCTGTGCCATTCGTGCTCGAAGACCAGCTCGCCGACGATATCGACGATCTTCATTTCGCACTCGGCGCACGCCAGACCACAGGCGTCTGGCCGGTCGCAGTTGCTGGCCGTGAACGGATGGACGCATGGCTGAGCCTGCTCAGCGACAGTGGCCTGCGCGCCGATGCACTGATCCCTGACGCCTTGTCCCTGCCGGTACCGGACGCACTGCATTTCAGCG
>JBFFJL010000244.1:0-6101 GCA_041555955.1 Nevskiaceae bacterium | reverse complement strand
GCCCGGTCGGGCTGGCCGCGGTCCCGCGGCCACGGATCGCAACGCGACGCGGCCACACGCCGCGCTCATCGTCGGGCTCAATCGCCGCCAAGATAATCCCAGGTCAACCGCGCCAGAGTGCGCACACCGGTCTGCAGCGCCGCCTCGTCCATCGTGAAGCTCGGCGAGTGATTCGAGGCAAAATCCCCCGGCGCGACATCGTGCGGGCGAATGCCGACGAACAAATACAGTCCCGGCACCTTCTGCTGGAAGAACGAAAAGTCCTCGGCGCCAAGGATCGGCTGCGCCTCGAACAGCGCGTCACCGAACTCGCTGCGCAGCGACGGCAGCATCCGCGTCATCAGCGCCGGATCGTTGTAGGTCACCGGATAGGCGTGGCGCTCGGAGAAAAACACCTCGGCACTGGCGCCAGCGGACTCTGCAATCTTCGCGGCCGTGCGCCTGACCCGCATGTGCAGATCCTGCCGCATGTCCTCGTCGAGGGCGCGCAGGGTGCCCTTCATTTCAACCGAGTCCGGAATGATGTTGTCGCGCACCCCGCCATCGATCTTGCCGATCGACACAATCACCGGCGCCTGCGTTGCCACGGTCTGGCGCGCCGGAATCGTCTGCAGGCCCAGCACAATCTGCGCGGCGACCACAATCGGATCGATACCCAGCCACGGCGCCGCACCATGGGTCTGCTTGCCATGCACGACGATGCGCATGTCATCGGCGCTGGCCATGATGCCGCCAGCGCGATAGCCGACTTTGCCGACCTCGAACATCGACAGCAGATGCAGGCCGAAAATCGCGTCCGGCTTCGGCGCAGCGTCCAGCACACCCTCCTTGACCATCAGCGCCGCACCGCCCTCCTCGCCGACCGGCGGACTTTCCTCAGCCGGCTGGAAGATGAACTTCACCGTACCCGGCAAGTGTTCACGCTGCGCCGTCAACAGCCGAGCAACACCGAGCAGGATCGCCATGTGGCCGTCGTGACCGCAGGCGTGCATCACGCCGACGTCCTTGCCGTCGTACTGCGTGCGCACGGTAGACTTGAACGGCACATCGACTGCCTCGGTGACCGGCAGCCCGTCAATGTCCGCACGTAGGGCCACCACCGGTCCGGTCCGCCCCCCTTTGAGCACCGCCACCACACCGGTATGCGCGACGCCGGTTTCAACCTCCAAACCCATGCCACGCAACTGCTTGGCCAGATATTGGGCAGTCTTGAATTCGCGGTTCGACAGCTCTGGATGCTGGTGCAGATAGCGACGCTGCGCCACCACCTGCGCGGCGTCGGCCGCGCTCAGTTCAGACCAGTCCGGTTCCGCCAGTGCCGCATCCGAGGCGACGGCAAGCAGCCCCCCAACGATGGTGATGCAGGTTTGACGCAAGACCATGTCCGAACCCTCCGAGATGCAGGCAAACCGCCGACCGGCGGCGTGAAATGGCGCTGGACTTCGGGCGTTTTACCGCGGCTGCGCGGCCCCCGCCAGTGAGTGCAGCGCCTCGCCGGTCAAGCGATTACCAATCCATTCATTGAGCTGACGTGCACCGAGGCTGCGGTAGAACGCGATCGCCGGCTCATTCCAGTCGAGCACCGCCCATTCCAGTCGACCGCAGCCACGCGCCAGCGCAATCTGCGCCAGGCTCCCCAACAAGCGCTTGCCGATTCCGCGACCACGCTGTGGCGGCTGCACGAAGAGATCTTCGAGATAGATTCCGGGGCGCCCCAGAAAAGTCGAATAGTTGCCGCAATACAACGCAAAGCCGACCGCAACGCCTTCGACCTCGGCAATCAGCGCCTCGGCGTACGGACGCTCGCCGAACAGGTGCGCATCCAGGGCTTCGACACTGGCGACCACCTCATGCGACAGCTTTTCGTACTCCGCCAGCGCACGAATCAGTTCAAGAATCAGCGGCGCGTCACCCGACTGCGCCGAGCGGATCACGACCGAGTCGCTTGCGCTCATAGCCCGAGCACATCACGCATGCTGTACAGGCCCGGCGCGCGCCCGTTCAGCCAAGCCGCGGCACGAACCGCACCCCGGGCAAAGTTCTGCCGGCTCGACGCCTTGTGCGTGATCTCGACACGCTCGCCTTCGCCCAGGAACATCACCGTATGATCGCCGACGACATCGCCACCGCGCACGGTGGCGAAACCGATGGCCCCAGTCGCACGCTCGCCGGTATGACCCTCACGCGCATACACCGCACAGTCGACGAGATCGCGCTGTCGCCCCCGCGCCGCAGCCTCGCCCATGGCCAGCGCCGTCCCTGACGGCGCGTCGACCTTGTGCCGGTGATGTGCCTCGACCACTTCGATGTCGAAATCCTCGCCAAGTACGCGCGCAGCATCCTCAATCAGCTTCAGCGCCAGATTGACGCCAACACTGAAGTTCGCCGCGACGCAGATCGGGATCTGCTGCGCTGCCGCGGCCAGCTGTGCCTTCTGCGTCGCATCCAGGCCCGTGGTCCCGATCACCATGGCTTTGCCCGCCGCCACGCACAGCGGCAGCACCGCCATCGTGCCGTCGGGACGAGTGAAATCGATCAGCACGTCAAAATTCGGTGCCGCGGCAGCAACATCAGCACTGATTCGCACCAGGCCCGGCGCGCGCCCAGCAATCGGACCGAGGTCCGCGCCCAGCTGCACATGCCCATCGCGTTCGAACGCTGCCGCCACACTGATGTGCTCCACCTGCTCGGCGGCCTGATAAACCGCGCAGCCCATGCGGCCAGTGGCGCCGAGGATGCCGATGCGGGTCTGAGTCATGAGGTCTGAAATAGCAGAGTTGAGGAGCGCATAGCTTACCGCGCAGCGCGCCCACCGACTGCGCGCATCACAGATCCAGCTCGTGCTCCTCGGCCGCAAAGGCCACCGCTAATGCGCCGTCGCCGACGTTGATGCCGCCGGTGACACTCATGATGCTCTCGTAGACCTCGACCCCACGGTCACCGCAAACCTTGATCAAGGTGGCATAGCCCGGCAGGCGCCGCATGTCGTCCAGCTCTCCACCGTAGCTCAGGCACACCGTCGGTGTGAGCAGACCTTTTTCAACCCGGGCGGCCGTATAGGTCAGCAGCTTTTCCGCAGCGTCGTCGAAATGGCGCAGCTTCGCCACCGGCCCGGTCTCGTTGCGATAACCGCGAATCAGAGGCTTGATGTCCAGCGCCGTGCCGAGCATTGCCCCGAAGAGTCCAACGCTGCGATCGCCCTTCTTCTTTGCCCGCAGACGCAAATACTGCAGATCTCGCGGAATCAGATAGCCATACGTGTTGTGCGCGATGAATTCGAGGCGCTCGCGAATCTTGTTTGGATTGGCGATGCCCTCACGAATCATTCGCACCGCCTCGACCGTCGGAATCGCCTGCCCGGCAAACAGATTCTGCGTATCGATCACCCGCAGCGAGAACGGACCGGAAACACCTGCACCGCTGCGGATCGGCTTGTAATCGCTGAGGATCGCGAATGAGGCCTTGACCGCATTCTCATGAATCGGGCTGCGACTGCTGGCGATGGTCAGGCAGAACACGAAGTCGTAGTCGATCACCAGACGGTCGAGAAAGACCTGCTTGATCTGCTCGATCGAGAACGGTGAGGTTCCGGCGTCACCCTTGTCCCCCAGACGCCGGCGATAGAAATCCAGTGTGATGGCTGGATCACGCACATCCACCAGATCCTGGCCGTCCAGATGGATCGTGATCGGCAGAATGCCGATGCGGTGTCGCTCAAAAAATTCCGGCGGCAAATCGCAACCGGAGTCCACCACGATACCGATACGCATGACTCCCCCTTTTCACTATCAGTCGGCGGACTCACCGTTCCGTCGATCTCCCCCACTGCCGCGCTATTTCTCGCGGCGCTTGGCTTCCTGCCAGATGTCTTCCATTGCATCCAGGCGCCGCGGGTCACCGACCGGCGGTAATTGTTCGAGCCGGGATTCAATCAGGCCGAATCGCTGCTGGAATTTTGCATTGGCGCCGGCCAGAGCGACATCCGGATCGACCCCCAGATGGCGCGCCAGATTCACTGCCATGAACAGCAGATCGCCCAGCTCGTCGCGGATCGCGTCTTCACCTTGCCCCACCGCCTGCTGCAGTTCGCAAACCTCTTCGGCCAACTTGAGCCATAGCTCGTCCAGTTCACGCCAGTCGAATCCCTGGGCCGCGGCCCTCCGCTGCAGCCGCAGCGCTTCGGCAAGGGTGCCGCTCACGCCTGCGTCACCATCTGGGTCAGGTTCCACAGCATGCCGGCGGTTGCGCCCCAGATCCGGTACTGCCGCCAATTCAGCTCGAAGAACGGGACGTTGAGGCCATCGCGCCCCAGGATCTTGCGCTCGTAATTGTCCGGGTCGAGCACGAATGACAGCGGCGCCTCGAACGCCTCAGACACTTCGCTCGGGTCGATCGTCAACGTCGGATCGCCATGAACGATGCCCACCACCGGCGTAACCCGATAGCGCGTCAGAGTCGGATAATCGTCCAGATAGCCGATGACTTCGACCTGCTCCGCGCCGAGTCCCACTTCCTCTTTGGCCTCCCGAAGCGCGGTATGCACGATGTCCGTGTCGGTATCGTCACGCCGGCCGCCGGGAAAGCTGATTTGCCCCCGATGCGACCGCAACTGCTGCGATCGCACTGTCAGTAACATGCTGAGGCTGTCACCACGCTTGATCACCGGGGCCAACACTGCCGCGGGTCGCAGCGACTCAATCATTTTCGCCGGCAGCAAGCGTTCCAGATGAAACGGCATCTCCAACCCATACATAGGCCGGGGCGCGTCCAGCGCCGTACGCGCCATCGCCGCGCGCAGCCGACGCTCCAGCTCTGTCATCTCGCTTACCGCACCACCGGTATCCATGCCCGCAGTGTACCGGAAGCCGTCGCCCCGTCCGCAGACCCGCGCTCTACAATGCTCGGCACCCTGACTGCCAAGATCCCATGCCATGCCAATTCCAACGGAGTTCGAAACCTTTGCGCGGCGCTTCAACGAGGTCGTGCCGTATTCGAACGCGTGCGAAATGCAGATTACCGGCGTCGGTCGCGGGCATGTCGAGATGCAGTTGCCGTATCGTGACGAATGGCTCGGAGACCTCGAGCGTGGCGTCATCCACACCGGCGTGATCACCTCTCTGGTCGATTCGGCCAGCGGTGCCGCGGTCCTGTCCAGCTTCCCGCAATATGAACCGGTCGCGACGATCGATCTGCGCATGGACTACTTGAGGCCGGCATTGAAGGGACATGCCGTTATTTGTCGCGCCGAGTGCTATCGCCTGACGCGCAGCATCGCGTTTACCCGCGCCAGCGTCTGGCAGAGCAATCCGGAGCGCCCGGTCGCCTTGTCCCAGGGCGTCTTCATGCGCTCGCGCGCACCGGCGGCCCGCGCATGAGCAGCGCCTTACTGCTGGCCCGACAACGCGCCCGACGCGACGGCGATTGCTCCGGCCTCGTCGACTGCATTCCCTACGCACACTATCTCGGCGTCGAGTTCAGCTTGCACGATGGCGTCCCGCAATCGCGCCTGCCGTTTCGCCCCGACCTGATTGGAAACCGCACGCTGCCAGCAATTCATGGCGGGGTCACCGCGGCGTTCATGGAAAATGCCGCGCTGTTGCATCTATTGCTGACCGGCGACGAAGATCGGGTGCCACGCAGCATCGACTTCTCGATCGACTATCTGCTTCCGGGTCGTGACAAAGACTGCCATGCACGCTGCGAAGTCACACGAGAAGGTTTGCGCGTGGCGCATTGCATGGTGCGCTGCTGGCAAGACTCGCCCGAGCAGCCAATCGCCCTGGCACGCGCGCATTTTCTGCAGTCGGCGTCGGAATGAACGATTACCAGAACTGGCTCAGCTTGCGTGATATCGACCAGGCCAGCGGAACCACAAAGGGCGCAGGGTTCAGAGCGTTTCGTGAGATTGAGACGCAACTGACCCAGACAGTCGACTTCCTGCTGCTTCACCACCGTGAAGACGCTGAAGCAATTGCCGCTCTGCGGAGCAACGGCAAAATCTATCCCGGCAGCATCAATGTCATCCTGCTCAGCCCCGCCGTCGGTCAGCGCCTGATCGAAATGCTGCACACGACGGCCAACGAACCGCGGTAACCAGTCTT
>JBFFJL010000243.1:0-6155 GCA_041555955.1 Nevskiaceae bacterium | reverse complement strand
GCGCTGCGCGCCTTTTCGCGCGCGTTCTCGATGTCCGACCCCAGTGCCAGGGTCACGCCCATGCGACGACGGCCGACGATTTCTGGCTTGCCGAACAGGCGCAGTTGGGTATCCGGCTCCGCCAGCGCCGCCGACGTGCCGGAAAAAACCGGCGCGCTTCGATCACCTTCGAACAGCAGCGCACAGGATGCCGCCGGAGCGTGCTGGCGGATCGCGGGAATCGGCAAGCCGAGGATGGCGCGCAGGTGCAGCGCGAACTCGGACAGGTCCTGCGAGATCAGCGTGACCAGGCCGGTGTCGTGCGGACGTGGCGAGACTTCCGAAAAGATCGCCTGATCGCCGCGCACAAACAGCTCGACCCCGAACAGACCCCGGCCGCCGAGGGCGCCGGTGACGGCGGCGGCGATCTGCTGCGCGTGCTCCAGGGCCACCGCACTCATGGGCTGCGGCTGCCACGACTCGCGGTAATCGCCATCGATCTGCAGATGTCCAATCGGCGCGCAGAACGAGGTGACGTCACTCCCGGACGGCGCCGCATGGCGCACCGTCAGCAGGGTGATTTCGTAGTCAAATTCGACAAAACCTTCAACGATCACGCGTCCGGCGCCGGCGCGCCCCCCCGACTGCGCATAGTCCCAGGCGTACTGCACATCGGCCGCCGTCCGGACGACAGACTGCCCCTTGCCGGACGAAGACATCACCGGCTTGACCACGCACGGCAGGCCGATTTCCGCCACGGCCGCGCGGTACTCCTCCAGCGTTCCGGCGAAGCGGTACGGCGAGGTCGGCAGGCCGAGTTCCTCGGCGGCCAGGCGACGAATGCCCTCTCGGTCCATCGTCAGCCGTGCGGCGCGCGCGGTCGGAATCACCGTATAACCCTCGCGCTCCAGTTGCTGCAGCGTTGGCGTATGAATCGCTTCGATTTCCGGAACGATCAGGTGCGGCCGCTCCAGCTCGACGATGCGGCGCAGCTCGGCGCCATCCAGCATGCTGATCACATGCGAGCGATGCGCCACCTGCATCGCAGGCGCATCGGCGTAGCGATCGACCGCGATGCACTCGACCCCCAGACGCTGCGCCTCGATCGCAACCTCCTTGCCGAGTTCTCCGCTGCCGAGCAGCAGGATCCGGGTGGCGTTGGCCGCCAGGGGCGTTCCGATCGTGGTCATACGTGAGTCTTCCGGTTGTTTGCTGAAGTTGCCGCCCGTGCCGCTGGAATTCCGCGCATTGTCATCGGCACGCTGCGCCAGGGCTTGAGGGTCGCAACGTCAACGGCATTGATCGCGCCAGCGACACGCTGACGGGAGTAAGCTTACGAACGCGGCCACGCCGTAGCGACACCCCCCTGAATTGTATTCAAGAAGAACCAAAGGCATCACTGCATGTCAGGCCACCTCACCCGCCGTACCAAGATTGTTGCCACCCTCGGGCCCGCCACCGATGACCCGGAAACTCTGCGGCGCGTGATCGCCGCCGGCGTCGATGTGGTGCGTCTGAACTTCTCGCACGGCAGCGCCGCCGATCACACCCGCCGCGCGGAAATGGTCCGCAGTGTCGCGCTGGCGCTGGGCCGCGACGTTGGCATCCTTGCCGACCTGCAGGGCCCGAAGATCCGCATCGAATCCTTCGCCAACGGACCGGTCGAGCTCAAGGAAGGCCAGAGCTTCACGCTGGACACCGCGCTCGGCGCCCGCGCCGGCGATGACAGCGTAGTCGGCTGCGCCTATACCGAGCTGCCCAAGGACGTCGAGGCCGGAAACGTACTGCTGCTCAATGACGGTGCAATCACGATGCGCGTCGAGCGTGTTGATAACACGCGCATCGTCTGTACCGTACTGGTAGGCGGCGTGCTGTCTGATCGCAAGGGCATCAACAAGCAGGGCGGCGGGCTGTCGGCGGAGGCGCTGACCGACAAGGACCGCGAAGACATCCGCACCGCAGCGGCGATCGATGTCGATTTCGTCGCGGTGTCGTTTCCGCGCTCCGCTCGCGACATGGATCTGGCCCGCGGCCTGGTCCGCGACGCCGGCAGCAATGCGGCGCTGGTGGCCAAGATCGAACGCGCCGAAGCACTGGGCGCGCTGCGCGAACTGGTGAGCGCCAGCGACGTGGTGATGGTCGCTCGCGGTGATCTCGGGGTCGAGATCGGCGATGCCGAACTCCCGGGCTGGCAGAAGCGGATCATTGCCGAGGCCCTGGATCAGAACAAGATGGTCATCACCGCGACGCAGATGATGGAGTCGATGATCGTCAGCCCGATCCCGACGCGCGCCGAGGTGCTTGATGTCGCCAATGCCGTGATGGACGGCACCGACGCGGTGATGCTCTCGGCCGAGACTGCGGCGGGAAAATATCCGATCAAGGTGGTCGAGGCCATGTCACGAGTCTGCGCTGGCGCCGAAAGCAGCATGCTCGAACGCGCGCCGCGCGCGCTGCGGCCGCTGGACGTGCATTTCGAACGCACTGACGAAGCCATCGCGATGGCCACCGCGTGGACCGCACGCCACATGCACGCCAACGCCATCGTTGCGCTGACTGAATCAGGTGCCACTGCGCGGATGATGTCGCGCACGATGACGCAGATCCCGGTCTACGCGCTGACCCGGCACGAGAAGACCCGTCGCCTGATGGCGCTGTGCCGCGGCGTCTATCCGGTATCCTTCGACCCGACCGACAAATCCAGTCTGTCGCAGGTGCATGAAGCGATCGAATGCCTGCGCTATCGCAATGCACTGCGTGACGGTGATCGCGTGTTGCTGACCAAGGGCGACGGCACCGGCTCCGGCGGCACCAATTCAATGAAGATCGTCAGCGTCGGCGAACACTGAGTCACTCGTCAGGAGGTGCACGATGAGCAGCACACCCACCTTCACCGTGATCGGCCACCGCGGCGCGCGCGGCCACGCACCAGAAAACACCCTGCTGTCGATCGATACCGCCATCGGGCTCGGCGCACAGTGGGTGGAGTTCGACGTACAGCACCACGCCGGTGAATTGTGGCTGATGCACGATCTGCGTCTGGACCGCACCACCAACGGTCACGGTCTGCTGACAGATTGCGACGCCGAGACGCTGCGCAACCTGGACGCCGGCGACGGTGAACCGATTCCAACGCTCAGGGATGCACTCGACCTGATCGAACAGCGCGTCGGCGTCAATATCGAGCTGAAATCCTGGAACGGCTGCGCCGCGGCGGTCGCCACCTGCCTGCGCGACTATCTGGCCGAGGGTTGGCCGACCTCGAAACTGATGGTGTCCTCGTTTCACCTGCCGGAGCTGTGGGAATTCAAGCAGCTGCTGCCGGAGGTGCCGCTGGGCGTGCTGTACTGCGGCGTGCCGCTGGACTGGGCCGGCATCGCCGTTGAGCTCGGCGCGCGCGCGCTGAACATCTCGGCCGAGTTCGTCGACAGCAAACTGATTGCGGACGCCCACGCACGCGGACTGAAGCTGAACGTCTATACCGTCAACGATCCTGACGACCTGAAGCTGATGCGCGAACTCGGCGTTGATGGCGTCTTCACGGACTTCCCTGACCGCGCGCTGTCGCTGTAGTTGACGTACGTCAGACGCACCGGGATCGCGCATCGGCGATAATCACAGCCATGTCCGGTCGTCGATCCAACCGCTTCGCTCCCCTGCTCGCGCTGCTCGCAGCGCTGATGCAGCTGTGGCTGGGCGCGGTACACGGCAGCATGATCGGGGGCCTGTATTGCGGCGACGGCAACGTCGGCCGCAGCGCCGCGCTGATGGCGCAGCTGCCCCCCGAGCTGCGCGGCCTGACAGCCGATCGCAGCACAAGCACCAGCGGCGTCGACTGCAAGCTGTGCGCGCCCCTGTGCAGTCCGGCGTTGCCGCCCACGGCGATCGCGCTGGACCTGACCTGGTTCACACACACCGCAGCCGTCGTCACCCCCGCGCTGCTGCCGCCTGCGCCGCTGCATTCGCTGCGGCCGCCGGTGCGAGCACCCCCAGTCCAGAGCTGAAGTCCGTCGTTCCCGACGCGTTCGTCGATGCGCCCCCGCATCCGGCGACGGTGGTGCGCTGCGCTGCCGCCATCGCGTCCGCAGCCTGATTCCGGAAGCCATCCGGATCACGCGACATCCTCTCTGGAGACCGCTTCATGACCACGCTGTACCTGAACCGCTTCGCACGGGCGCTACTGCCCCTCGGCCTGATCACCGCGCCGGCATTTGCCGAATCTCCCACCGCCCTGCCCGACGTCACCGTCGAAGGCGACGCCGCCGATGCGCATGTCATCGATCCGGGCACACAGGCCGGCACCGCACCCGACATCGGAGCACTGCTGAAACAGGCACCTGGCGCGCAGGTCAATCGCAATGGCGCCCTGACCGGCATTGCCCAATACCGCGGGCTCTACGGCGACCGCGTCAACGTGCTGGTGGACGGCATCAATATCGAAGCCAGCTGCACCAATGCGATGGACCCGCCGCTGTCACATATCCCCAGCGCCCAGCTCGAATCACTGACGGTGATCCGTGGCATCGCACCGGTCAGCTCCGGACTTGAAACGCTGGGCGGCACCATCATGGCCGACTCCAGCGTCGGCACATTCGGCACCGATGAGCACTTCGAAACGCATGGTGACCTGAGCAGCAGCGGCGCCAGCGTCAACGACAGCTACGCGCTGTCCGGACTCGGCTGGCTGAGCAACCAGCAGCACAAGCTGTACGCCGCCGCGAGCCGCGAAACCGGCAACGACGCAGACTTTGCCGACGGCACCATCCGCCCGACCTCGTACGAACGCACGCACTACGCGCTCGGCTATGGCGTCCGCTTCGGCACGCAGACGCTGGCGCTGGATCTGGCGCGCAACGAGGCCAATGACTCGGGCACGCCATCCCTGCCGATGGACATCGTCAGCTCGACCACCGATACCGCCAAGCTCGACTGGCGCGGCACGTTCAGCGGCACCTCACTGCACGCCCAGCTCAGCGACGCGCAGAGCGACCACACGATGGACAACTACAGTCTGCGCACACCGCCCGGCGGCAACACCCGCCGCGCGATCACCGATGCCGGTGGCATGGGCTACCGCTTTGACGCAGGTTTCGGCGTCGCTTCGGGCACCCTGACCCTCGGCCTCGACGGCCACCTGGCCGACCACAACGCCGTCGTGGGTGACCCGGTGAACAATCCGAATCTGCGCGTCGTCAGCTTCAATGACGTCCAGCGCGACCGCTACGGCGCATTTGGCGAATGGAACGGCGCGCTGCCGGCGGGCTGGGGTCTGGATCTGGGGCTGCGCTACACCCGGGTCGAGATGAACGCCGGCGCAGTCGATCATTCGATGTACGGCATGAACGCCGGCGTCACCACACTGCAAGATCGCTTCAACAACGCCGATCGTGCGCGCAGTGACAACAATATCGACTGGGTCGCGCAACTGAGTCACGCACTGGGCGAACAGACCAGCGTGGTTGCTGGCGTTGCGCGCAAGGTGCGTTCACCGTCCTACCAGGAGCGCTATCTGTGGCTGCCGATGGAAGCCACCGGCGGACTCGCTGACGGCAACAACTACGTCGGCGACATCGGTCTTGATCCGGAGGTTTCGCACCAGCTGGAACTGGGCATCGACTGGCGCGGCGGGCACGCCTACGCGTCGCCGCGGGTGTTCTATCGCGATGTTTCCAACTACATCCAGGGCACGCCCGCGACCGACCCCACCGTGATCATGGTGTCGAGCGGCAATGGCGACGCCACCCCGCTGCAGTTCAGCAACGTTGACGCCACGCTGTACGGTATCGACACCGCCGCAGGCGTGCATCTGGGCAGCGCCTGGTCGATCGACGGGGTGCTGAGCTATGTCCGCGGCGAGCGTGACGACATCAGCGACAACCTGTACCGGGTGTATCCACTCAGCGGTACGCTGTCGGTGAAGTACGCACGGGATCGCTGGTCACTGAGCGGACAGAGCGAGTTCGCCGCACGCCAGAACATGGTGTCGGGCACCAACAGCGAAAGCGAGACCGCGGGTTATGCGGTGTTCAACGTCTTCGGCGACGTCAAACTGGGCACCCGCATCACGCTCGACGCGGGCGTGGCCAACGTCTTCGACACGCTGTACCGCGAGCACACCGCCGGGATCAATCGCGCCCTCGACAGCGATGTCGCATTGGGCGAACGCATTCCAGGCT
>JBFFJL010000242.1:0-6156 GCA_041555955.1 Nevskiaceae bacterium | reverse complement strand
GCCGTGATGGCGTTGGGGGTACGCCAGCTGGTGCGTGATGACGCGATCACCAGGGTTCGGGGCGTGAAGCTGTTCAGCGAGCGGGTCGTGCGGACGACGCGCGGCTGGCTTCGTGCTATCCAACTGGCGCTATCCTCAGCACTACAGCACATCGATCGATAGCTATTGGAAAAATGTGCAGGGCATCTCTCAGGAGCGAATGATGGAAAAGCCCGCTTCACCGAATTGAGTCAAGTAATCCCGTGCCCCATGGAACATTGCAATGGGACCATTAAAATTTGGAATGACCAAATTGATAGCAGGACGATGTGGACCTGTGATGCCTGCTCCACGACTTTAGTGCTCGAAAGCTTTTTTAGATTGACTCCTGCCCCCAAATAATTCCGTAATTTGGTCTCAGCTCGTTAACTCAACGACATCATCAGTTCATTTATCGAACACCGGAGAAAACCATGAGCCTCAGAGTCATCGGCGCCGGTTTTGGACGCACCGGAACATTGTCCGCTTGCACGGCGCTGAACCAGCTGGGCTTTCCCTGCTATCACATGTTCGAGGTGATCGAGAACAGGAACAACAAGACGCATCTGGACTTCTGGCGCATGGTGGCGAACGGCAAACCTGGGACCCAGTACGACTGGGATGAGGTGTTCTCCAGATACACCGCCACGGTTGACAATCCGGCGTGTTGTGTCTGGCGTGAACTGTTAGTCGCCTATCCTGACGCCAAGGTCGTTTTGACGGTGCATCCTCGCGGGGCGGACGCGTGGTACGAAAGCACGATGGACACCATTTACTTCACCGAAAGCATGTGGCAGTTCAAGGTGCTGGAACTCACCACGCCGTTTGGAAGGAAGATGGGAGACATGAGCCGGAAGCTGATCTGGCAGCGGTCGCTCAGGGGCACGATGCGTGATCGCAGCAAGGCGATCGAGCGCTACCACCAGCACATCGCCGAAGTGAAAGCTGAAGCTCCGGCGGACAAGTTGCTGATCTTTTCCGTCGATCAGGGGTGGAAACCGTTGTGCGATTTTCTCGGCGTACCGGTGCCCTCGTCGGAATTCCCGAACGTGAATGATCGGGCCGCCATCAAGCAGACGATTGCCGGGATCACGCGCGGGGCCTACGTGATCGTTGGCATTGCTGCTATAGCCGCTTTCGGTGTGCTCTATGGCTTGGTGCGTGCATTCTCATAGCGGAAGCAACGCCGGCGTTTTGCGCATTGGCGCCATCACTGAAGGCACAGCCTCATGAAAGACGAAATCCGCAACACCATTGAGATCGCCTGTACGCCGGAGCAGATCTATGCGTATGTAACGCAGCCCTGGCTTTGGCATGAGTGGCATCCGAATTCCAAATCCGCGAAGTCCGCCAGCAGCACGCTGGCGGAAGGCGATACCTTTGACGAGGTCATCGAACTGAAACCGCTATCACCGCTGCCGTTCACACTCCGGCGTGCAACCCGCTATCGGGTCCTTGCGGCGGTTGCACCCAGCCATTGGCGGGTTGAGGGAAACATGAGCGGCGGCTGGCTGCAGATCGATTACGCGTTCAAGCCATCGGAAGGTGGAGTGTCCTTCACCCGAACGCTGAGCTATGAAGCACGGGGATTCAATCGCCTGATGGCGCCGTTGCTTCGGCCTCGGATGCGGAAGATGTCCCAGTTGGCGCTCAGCAATCTGAAAGTGAAACTGGAGGCGGCCGCACGCGGCAAAGCGTAAGTCCGCGGCGCCCGGTGGTATCCTGCGCAGGCTGCGAGGTATTGCCCTCCTGACGGCGTCACCCGCTCGATCTTCCCCGTTTCAGTCCGAAGATATCCGACCCTGGTTTCACGCACCCTTTCGGAACATCGAAAACCATCGTGTGCGGGTGACTCGGCCGGCCCGAGTCTGCGACGCGAAGGACGCATCGGCCTTGGCTCGGGTGCAGGGATCAGAACATCAAATCAAGGTGGTCGACTTTCATTCGACTGTCGGTTTTACAAAGGTATAGCGCTTCTATGTGGATGCAGGCCACCTGCGATCTCGACTTCAACTGCCAAGTCGCGACGCCGTTCATTTTCATGCTGCGTCCCCGCAGTGGCTGGCAGCAGTGGGTGGGCCGTGAGCAATACCTGCTGACGCCCAGCGTGTCGGCGATCGAGTTCACGGATTCATTCGGCAACCTGTGCCAGCGGATGGTCGCGCCAGCCGGGCGCTTCTCCGTCCACACTTCGTTTGAGGTTGACGCGGCTGAAGGCTCCGATATCGCACCCGACGCCTGTTTTGTCGAAGTGCAGCAGCTGCCCCAGGAAACCCTGCCATTTCTGCTGCCCAGCCGGTACTGCGAATCCGATCGCTGCGCGCAACTGGCGTCCTCCATCGTGGCGGGCCGAATGGCCGGTTACGATCAATGCAGCGCGATCGTGGATTATGTGCGACGAACAATCGAATACACGCCGGGGACAGGACAACAGATCGTCAGTGCGTGTGAGGTCAATGAACGATCACAGGCGGTATGCCGCGATATGGCACATCTGGGGATTGCGTGCTGTCGCGCGCTCTCAATCCCGGCGCGCATGGTCGTGGGGTATCTGGAAAACCTGCACCCGATGGACATGCATGCCTGGTTCGAGGCCTATGTCGGCGGACGCTGGTATACATTCGATCCGACACAGGACAACGTGCAGGTAGGCGGACGCATTGCCGTCGCCTACGGCCGGGACGCGGCGGATGTGGCGATCTACACACAGTTCGGCGACCCGGTTGAGCTACTGCACATGAGCGTCAGCATCGAACGCATCACTGCACCTTCACACTGCCTTTTCCCGGATGCCGGAATAACCACATGAACGACATCAATCCCGTCGAAACCTCCGTCCGCCGCTGGCTCGAATCCGTTGTGATCGGACTGAATCTGTGTCCGTTCGCGGCACGGCCTTTCCGCGCCGGACAGATTCGGATCCATGTCAGCGACTGCACCGACGAGCTGGAGCTCCTGACCGAGCTGCAGCTGGAGCTGGCACGCCTGGACGAGACGCCGGTCACCGAACTGGAAACCACCCTCATCGCGATCCCCCGGATGCTGGAGGATTTTCTCGACTACAACGACTTTCTCGACAAGGTCGACGCGCTGCTGGAGCAGTTCGAGTGGAGCGACGACTATCAGGTTGCCAGCTTCCATCCGCAGTACCAGTTCGCAGGTACCGAGCCGGAGGACGCCGAGAACTTCACCAACCGCTCACCGGTGCCGCTGTTGCATCTGCTGCGCGAGGACAGCGTCGAAGCCGCCGTCGACAGTCATCCGGATCCGGACAGCATTCCGCTTGCCAACATCCGGCGCATCCGCGCATTGACGCCTGAACAGCTGCGCGCGTTGTTTGCGCCGCGCTAAAGACGGCATCGTCGGTCGGAGGTTGCGCGCGCACATGCCAACCTTGGCCCAACGCATGGGTCGGGGTTCGCAGGCTCACCCCCCGGCCGCGCCCCGCTATTTGCGCAGCTTGCGGCTGGCCAGGGTTTGCGGCCTGTAGTAGCTGTCTTCGAAGTCCAGACTGAAATCCGGATAGTCGTCGCCGGCAAAACTCGCGGTCACGAAGTAACGTCCGCTTTGCAGGTCGTAGTGAACTTCCGGACTGCCCGAAGTCGCCGGCACGAATGGAAACGTCGTCAGGTGCGCTTCCTGGAAACGCCAGAGCTGGTTGCGGTCATCGTAGCAGTCGACCATGGCGATGCTCCAGCTGTCTTCGTCGACATAGAACACGCGCTTGCGGAAGCTGTGACGTAGGCCATCCTTCAGCGTGGCTTCGACGACCCAGACCCGATGCAGCTCGAAGCGCGCCAGTTCAGGGTTGATGTGGCCTTTGCGCACCAGACGTTCGTAAGTCGCTTCCGGTGAAATGATGCGGGCCGAGTTGTACGGAATTTACATCTCGCGCTTGCCAACCAGTTTCCAGTTGTAGCGGTCCAGCGCGCCGTTGAACATGTCGGTCTGGTCGTTGAACATCAGACCGTCGGCCGAGGCCTTGGGATTGTCGTATCCGACATTGGGCGCACGCCGCGTGCGACCCAGCCCCGGATTGAACAGCCAGGCGTTGCGCCCGCCTTCGGTCTGGTCGGTGGTTTCATGCACCAGCAACAGCTGGCCGGCAATGCGCTTGGGCGACAACACTTCCTGCAGGTAGTACAGGATCAGCCCTTCCTCGATCGGACTCGGCGACTTGGGATCGCCATACTTCATCTTCACGTCCTCGACGATGCGTGCCAGCGTGAACGTGCCGTCCTGCGCCACGATCACTTCGTTGTTGAAGCGCCGTACCGCTGAGCCGCGATACTTGAGCTTGTGATTCCAGATCACCTCTGCACCGCTCTTGGGGATCGGGAACGGCACGCCCAGCGTTGCGCCACTGACTTTATCCGTCCCCTGCAGGGATGCCGACGTCGCATTCTTCATCGTTGCGGCATTGACGGCGTCCGGCAGGAAGGCGGTACGGACGCCCGGGTAGACGCGCATCTGGTAGTCCGGATAACGCTCGAACAGCGCCTTGTGTCCGGCAGTCAGATGGTCAGCGTACTGCGCCAGGTTATCGCGGGTGATGACGAAGCTGGGCTTGGTATCCGCGCCCTTCGGGGCGATGACGGAAACCATCGCCTGCGGCTTGCGCTCGCGCATGGATTGCAACTCGGCGTAAGTCAGACGCAGTTGCTCGGCGCTGTAGCGTGCACGGCCCTCCCACGCCGGAATACTGCCGTCGGCATTGCCGCTGGCCTGGGCGCCGACCGGCGTCAGTTCCTTCCCCAACCTGGCCGCTTCTTCGGGGCTGACGGCGGCGTGAGCAGCCGCCAAGCCCAGCGCCAGCAAGCCTGCCAGCGCCGTTACTTGATATCTCATGATCTCCTCCACGTGCGCCGAGAGCCTTGCGCCGTTTTATTCGTTGTGTAAACTTTACACACTGTAAACCTCTCGTCAAGACGGAGCTCTGTCGCGACGGCAATAACGAAGATCACAACGACCGTCCGAAAAAGGCCGGCGCACGACGGTGGAGAGCGCGATGGGGAGATGGACTTTCGCGGTGATGTGCGGATTGCTGAGTGCGCCAGCACTGGCGATCGAGTTTGATGTCGGCCCGGTTGCCGGCGCACTGAACACGCGCATTTCTGCCGGTGCGGCAGTGCGTACGGAAGGCCGCGACAATCGTCTGATCGCCAAGCTGGCCGTACCCGGACAACAGGATTTGTGCGCACCTGACGACTGTCAGTCGCAGGCCGGAGACCCGGCGCCGAATCAACGCCTGGTCGATGCACTCGGCGCGTTTTCCGGCGTCAACGAGGACAACGGCAATCTCAACTACGATCGCTGGGACCCGACCGCCGGAATCCTGCAGGTTCGACCCAAGCTCGAACTGGTCTGGGACAGCTGGCAGTTCCAGGCATCGGCGCTGCTGTTTCACGATCTGGTCAATGCCAACTTTGATGAAACGCATCACGACCAGCGCTTCCAGCCGGCTCGCTCGCCGCGCGGCGGCGAGCCAGAGGCACTGTTCGCGTCGGGCTACCGACTCGGCAATCTGTTTGTCTCCGGCAGCATCCAGCTCGGAGAGCGCGAGCTGCTGCTGAAGCTGGGCAATCAGGTCCTGAACTGGGGCGAAGCGAATCTGGTGCAGTTCAATACGCTGTCCGAAATCAGTCCGATCGACGCGCCGGTGCTCGGCATGCCGGGCTCCGAGCCGAGTCAGCTGCAGCTCGCCGTGCCGTTGGCGGTGGCGAGCCTTACGCTGACCGATTCGCTCGCGCTGGAGGCGGTGTACCAGCTGCAGTGGCGCGGCGCACGTCTTCCCGCCAGTGGCAGCCTGTTGTCGTTCAGCGACATCGCCGGCGGCGGCGAGTACGCCATTGCCTGCGTGCCGCAGCACGTGCTGGAGCTGGACGTAGACGCGGGGCACGTGGTGGTGGACCCCGCCTTCCTGCTGGACGGCAACGGCCATGCGTATTGACGTCCTGACGCTCTTCCCCGACTTCTTCACCTCGCCACTGGCGACCTCGATCGTGAAACGGGCCATCGACGCCGGAGAGAGCCTGATCTTCTTTCCCGAGGGCAGTCGCGGGGAGGCGGGAGTCGTCGCGCCCTTCCGGCAGGGAGTGGGCCGCCTCATCCAGGCGTTTCCGGGGCTGCCGGTCGTGC
>JBFFJL010000241.1:0-6163 GCA_041555955.1 Nevskiaceae bacterium | reverse complement strand
GCGTTGCCACAGCGCTATTCCGAAATGAGCGACGAGGCGCTGGCCGAGGCCGTCGCGCGGCGCAAGGACCAGCTCGGTCCCAGCGTATGCATTCTCGGCCACCACTATCAGCGCGACGAAGTCTTCAAGCACGCCGATTTTTCCGGCGACTCTCTGAAGCTGTCGCAGATGGCGGCGCGTACCGACGCCGAGTTCATCGTGTTCTGCGGCGTGCATTTCATGGCCGAGGTCGCGGACATCGTCACGGATGGCCTGCGCACGGTTGTGCTGCCGGATCTGGCCGCTGGCTGCTCGATGGCGGACATGGCCAATCTGGCCAAGGTGCGCAAGTGCTGGACCGAGCTGGCCGAGGTGCTTGATCCAGACGAAACGGTCACGCCGGTCACCTATATCAATTCGGCCGCTGACCTGAAGGCGTTCTGCGGCAGCCACGGCGGCATCGTCTGCACCTCCAGCAATGCGCGCGCAGTGCTGGAATGGTCGTTCGCTCGGCGCGAGAAGGTATTGTTTTTCCCGGATCAGCATCTGGGCCGCAACACCGCTTTCGAGATGGGGATCCCGCTTGAAGAAATGCTGGTGTGGGACTTCACCAAGCCGATGGGCGGAGCGACGCCGGAACAGATCCGCAATGCCAGGATGATCCTGTGGAAGGGCTTCTGCTCGGTACACCAGATGTTTCAGCCGGCGCATATCGACAACTTCCGCTCACGCGCGCCGGACGGCAAGGTCATCAGTCACCCTGAGAACGCCTTCGAAGTGTGCCGCAAGTCCGATTTCGTCGGCAGCACCGAGTACATCCTGCGCACCGTGCGGGCCTCGCAACCGGGCGATCACTGGCTGGTCGGTACCGAGCTGAATCTGGTCAATCGGCTTGCGGACGAAATGAAGCCGCAGGGCGTCAGTGTCGAATTCATGTCGCCGACCGTATGCATGTGCTCGACGATGTTCCGCACCGACCCGCAGCATCTGGCTTGGACCCTTGAAAACCTTGCCGCCGGCCGTGTCGTCAATCGCATTCAGGTGCCTGCGGAGATCGCGCAGCCGGCACGTGCCGCACTTGACCTGATGCTGGAAGTTGTCGACTGAGACGCCGCACGATCACTGTGAGCGCCACCGCGTCAGCGACAGGCGCTTTGTTGTCGGTCCGTGACGTGTTGCGTGACCGTATCTCCTGAACCCCACCCCAGACCTCGGATTCGCCAGACCCATGTGGACCCACGCCAAGACTCTCGCCCAGTTTGATCCCGAGCTCGCTGCCTGCATCGGTGACGAAGCTGCGCGCCAGGAAGCGCATATCGAATTGATCGCATCCGAAAACTATGCCAGCCCGGCGGTGATGGAAGCGCAGGGCTCGCTGCTGACCAACAAGTACGCCGAGGGCTATCCGGGCAAGCGCTATTACGGCGGCTGCGAACACGTGGACGTCGCCGAACAATTGGCGATCGATCGCATCAGGCAGGTGTTCGACTGCGACTACGCCAATGTGCAGCCGCATTCGGGGGCCCAGGCCAACGCCGCCATCTTCCTGGCGCTGGTATCGCCTGGCGACACCGTGATGGGCATGAACCTGGCGCAGGGCGGCCATCTGACGCACGGCAATCCCGCGAACTTCTCCGGCAAGCAGTACAAGATCGTGCCTTACGGTCTGGATGTTACGACCGGGCTGATCAACTACGACGAGATGGAGCGCGTGGCGCTGGAAACCAAGCCGAAGATGATCATCGGCGGCTTTTCGGCGTACTCGCGGGTCAAGGATTGGGCGCGCATGCGTCAGATCGCGGACAAGGTTGGGGCCTGGTTCTGGGTTGATATGGCCCATGTTGCGGGACTGGTGGCTGCCGGTGAGTATCCGAGCCCGCTGCCGCACGCCCATGTCGTCACCAGCACCACGCACAAGACGCTGCGCGGGCCACGCGGCGGCATCATCCTGTCCAAGGGGCAGGACGAGACGTTCTACAAGAAGCTCAATTCAGCGGTGTTTCCGGGCATCCAGGGTGGTCCGTTGATGCACGTGATCGCCGCCAAGGCGGTCGCGTTCAAGGAAGCGCTGGAGCCCAGTTTCAAGACCTACCAGAAGCAGGTCGTCGCCAATGCGCGAGCGATGGCGAAGGTGTTCCTGGAGCGTGGATACAAGGTGGTATCCGGCGGGACTGACAATCATCTTTTTCTGGTCGATCTGATCGACAAGAACGTGACCGGCAAGGACGCCGAGGCGGCGTTGGGTCAGGCGCACATCACGGTCAACAAGAATTCGGTGCCGAACGATCCGAAGTCGCCGTTCGTGACCTCGGGCTTGCGCCTGGGTTCGCCGGCATCGACCACGCGCGGTTTCGGCGAGGCCGAGATGGCGCAGATTGCCGGCTGGATTGCCGACATCATTGATGCCATGAGTACGGGTGGCGACGTTGACGCCGCAGTGTCCCAGGTGCGTGGTGAAGTCGGGCGCCTGTGCGCCCGCTTCCCCGTGTACCGCGCGGGCTAGGGACGCGCCGAGGCATCGTATGCACTGCCCGTTCTGCAAGGCGATTGACACCCGCGTGGTTGACTCGCGTCTGGCAGAGGACGGCACCCAGGTGCGCCGTCGCCGCGAGTGCGAGCACTGTGGCAACCGCTTCACCACGTTCGAGCGTGCGCAGCTGTCGATGCCCAACATCGTCAAGCGTAGTGGCGACCCCGAACCATTCTCCGAGGAGAAACTGCGGCGCGGGATGGAAAGCGCGGTATACAAGCGGCCAGTGTCGGTTGAGCGGCTGGATCACGCGATCGAGTCGATCAAGCGCAAGCTGCGCGCAACTTCGGAACGCGAGGTCAATTCGCAGCAGCTCGGCGAGTGGGTGATGGAAGAGCTGCGCGACCTGGATCACGTCGCCTACGTACGCTTTGCGTCGATCTATCGCAGCTTCGAGGACGTCAATGCGTTCCGCGAAGAGATCGAGCGTCTGCAAACCCTGCCGACCGCAGAGCAGCGACGTTCGCAGATGTCGCTGATCGATCCGGAGTCGCCGACAACGCCCCCGGTGACGCCGCGCGGCGCGCGCTGACGCGAGGCCGTTCGAGCCGGATGTCCGATCTGACCTCCCCTGAAGTCTGGATGGCGCGTGCGCTGCAGCTGGGCGAGCGCGGGCGCATGACGACGCATCCCAATCCTCGGGTCGGTTGCGTCATCGTGCGCGACGGGGTTGTGGTCGGTGAAGGTTTTCATCAGCGTGCGGGTGAGGCGCATGCCGAGGTGCATGCGCTGGCGGCGGCGGGCGAACACGCACGCGGCGCCGACATGTTCGTCACCCTGGAGCCTTGCAGCCATCATGGCCGTACGCCGCCTTGCGCTAATGCCGTGATCGCGGCGGGGCTGCGCAAGGTCTGGGTGGCGATGCGGGACCCCAATCCGGAAGTCGCCGGTTGCGGCATCGAGCGTCTTCGCGCTGCCGGCATCGATGTCGAGGTCGGCCTGCTGCAGACGGCCGCCGAGCGATTGAACCGCGGTTTCGTGCAGCGCATGCGTGCGCAGCTCCCGTGGGTCACACTGAAACTGGCAGCGAGCTTCGATGCGCGCACCGCGATGGCCAGCGGTGAGAGTCAATGGATCACCGCCGAGCCGGCGCGCGCCGATGTTCATCGTCTGCGGGCCGAGGCCGGGGCGGTACTGACCGGAATCGGCACGGTCCTGCACGATGATCCGCAGCTGAATGTGCGCACGCTGGCGCAGTCGTGCCGGCAGCCGGACCGCATCGTGCTCGACAGTCAGGCGCGTGCGCCGCTGGATGCGCGCGTCTGGTTGCCAGGGGCGCGGCGTTTCTGGGTCGTGGGCCGGGAGCCTGCGGCTTGCCCGGAAGGTGTGACGCCGGTGCAGGTGACCATGCAGGACGGTCGTCTGCGCCTGGATGCCGTATTGGCCGCGCTGGCCGCGGTGCAGGTCAACGAGATCCTGGTCGAGGCGGGCGCCGCGCTGGCGGGGGCCTTGCTGCAGCAGGGCTGCGTCGACGAGATCGTTGCCTATGTCGCGCCCAGCCTGCTGGGCGACGACGCACGGCCGTTGGTGCGGCTGCCGGGGCTGCAGCGGCTGGATCAGCGCATCCCGCTGCAGTGGCTGGACTGCCGGCAGATCGGGCCGGACCTGCGTATCATCGCGCGCCCGATTCCGGCGTCGGCCGCCGATTGAGGAAGGACCTATGTTTACTGGAATTATCGAGTGCCTGGGGCGGATCGCCGCGGTGGAATCCCGCGGCGGCGACTGCCGCATGCGTATCGCTGCGCCGGACTATCTGTCGGGTGTCCGGATCGGCGACAGCATCGCCACCAGCGGCGTGTGCCTGACGGCGGTGGAAATCGCCGACGGCGCCTACGTCGCCGATCTGTCGGCGGAAACCCTGTCCCTGACCACCGCAGGCAGCTGGCAGGTCGGGCGCTCGGTCAATCTGGAGCGCGCGCTGACGCCGGATAAGCCTTTGGGCGGACATCTGGTGACCGGTCATGTCGACGGCGTCGGGCGCCTGCTCGAAAAGACCGAAGACGCGCGTTCGTGGCGGCTGGAATTCGAGGCGCCACAAGAACTTGCGCGCTATATTGCACGTAAGGGTTCAGTTTGTGTGGATGGCGTGAGCCTGACCGTCAATGCGGTTTCTGGCGTACGCTTCGGCATTAACATCGTGCCGCATACCGCCGCTCACACCACTCTGGGTGAGTTGCAGCCGGGCGACGCGGTCAATCTGGAAGTTGATCTGATTGCCCGCTATCTGGAACGTCTGTTGTCGAGTCGGGAAGAAGCATGAACAAAGTGACCAACCTGGAGCAGGTCCGCTCCTCCAAGCTCGATCCGGTCGAGGACATCATCGCCGCCTTCAAGGCCGGCAAGATGGTGATCCTGATGGATGACGAGGATCGTGAAAACGAAGGCGATATCGTCATGGCGGCCGAACTGGTGCGCGCCGAGGACATCAACTTCATGGCGCGCTTCGGTCGCGGTCTGATCTGCCTGACCCTGACGCAGGATCGTTGCCGCCAGCTGCGCCTGCCGCAGATGGTGTCGCGCAACGAAGAGAGCCACAAGACTGCGTTTACGGTGTCGATCGAGGCGGCCAGCGGTGTCACCACCGGGATCTCCGCGCATGATCGCGCACATACGATCCGCACCGCGGTCAAAGCCGATGCCAAGCCCGACGATCTGGTCCAGCCGGGTCATATTTTTCCCCTGATGGCGCAGCCAGGCGGCGTGCTGACCCGTGCGGGTCACACCGAGGCAGGCTGTGATCTGGCGCGGCTGTCCGGTCTGACGCCGGCGGCAGTGATCGTCGAGATCCTGAACGAAGACGGCACCATGGCGCGCCGGCCCGATCTCGAAAAATTCGCGCGCGAACACGATCTCAAGCTCGGCACGATTGCTGATCTGATCCGCTATCGGCTGGAGAACGAGCACACCGTTGAGCGCGTGGCCGAAACCCATGTCGATACCGAGTTTGGCGAGTTTCGCCTGGTGACCTATCAGGACACCGTCGACAACACCGTGCATCTGGCCATGGTGCGCGGCACCATCGATCCGGCCAAGCCGACCCTGGTGCGCGTGCATCTGCGCAACACCTTGCAGGACGTGCTGGGCGTGCAGCATGAGGACTTCGCCTGGCCGCTGCGTCGTGGTCTGCAGCGCGTGGCCGAAGAGGGCAACGGCGTCGTCGTGTTGCTGCGCAAGACGGAGACCTCGCGCGAGCTGGTGCAGCAGATTGTCTCGCTGAACAAGGAGCAGATTGACGAACACGGTGGCGATCACCGTCAGGTGATGTTGCGCACTTACGGTATCGGCGCGCAGATCCTGTCCGATCTCGGTGTGCGCAAGCTGCGCGTGCTGTCCGCGCCCAAGCGCATGCAGGGCATCTCCGGTTTCGGCCTGGAAATTCTCGACTACGTACAGCCTGAATGAAGAAGAAAAAAGCCGTAGCTGCAGCAGCGCCCTCCGACGCCAAGACCGGCTATGCCGCACCGGATGAGGCGGCGCCGGGTGAGTTCGCCGATCTGCGCGTGGCCTTGCTGATGACCCGCTGGAACGTCGGCATCGTCGATGCGCTCAGTGCTGGCGCGCGCAAGTGCCTGCGCGAGTGGGGCGTCAAGCGCGGCGGCATCGTCGAGTATCGCGCGCCTGGGGCCTACGAGGTGCCGCTGGCGGCGCAGATGC
>JBFFJL010000240.1:0-6167 GCA_041555955.1 Nevskiaceae bacterium | reverse complement strand
TGTATACATTGCAGTCGCTCGACGGTTGGGCGCGCAGCCTTTATCACTTGGGCAGATATCGTGAAGCAGCCACGCATCTACAACGTGGGATAGCCCCGGGTGTCAGCGCATTGACTGAGAATCACGCACTCATTCGCAGCATGAAGCTGACTATGGCTCAGACTCTTGTACAACTGGGAGAACTGGAAAATGCAAAAGCCCTGGCGCAGAGTGTTTGCCCGCATGTAGCGGCTGACGAGCAACTCAATACTCCGGCCAATACCGTGTGTGCTGACCTCGATCTCAGAAAAGTGAACTGAGCACGCCACCCTCAATCTGGAATAGACCGCATCAAGGCGACTCCGCTCATCTTTCGTTTCGCCGATTTATCTAGAAGCGACTTTCTCGCTGACGGCGCACCTAGATCGATATCTGCAGGTTCAATACCCCCGCTTCGGCTACCGTGCTTCCCAGAACATTTTCGGGTCGAAATTACTGAAGTCTGGATTCCTCCAATCCTTCTCGTAAGTGATGGAAGTAACACGATGAAATTTTTTGTCTCTGACCATATAGGTCCTGGGATATCCAGCATCGTCGAAGCCAAACAGATACTTGAAATTAAGCCGGAATTTGGTTTCTCCCCGAAGATGTTGCCGCGCGTTGAAAATTGACCAGAAAATCGGGCTTCTGCTCGTTGAAAATTGACCAGGGTGTTCTTCACTAGCCTGCGGGGTTTAGCCCCAGCAGGAAGACGAGGTGCACACCATGGCGATGTACGCAAAAGTGCGGCGAATGCGGTTTCGGGATGGCCTGTCGATCAGCGAGATTGCCCGGCGAACCAGCCTGACGAGAAACACCGTCAAGAAGTGGCTCAACGAGCCAGCACGCAGTGAGATGAAGTACGAGCGGCCTTCCGGGCCGCGCAAGCTCGATGCCCATACCGATTGGCTGCGCCAGGCGCTGGAGGCCGACGCAAGACGGCCGGCCAAGGACCGACGCACCGGACTTCGGCTGTACGCCCAGCTGCAACAGCAGGGTTTTGCCGGCAGCTACTGCCGCGTCACCGAGTTCATCCGCCGGTGGAAGGCGGAGGCCGGCGCGGTCACCGCCCGCTCGGCCTACGTTCCGCTGACCTTCGACTGGGGCGAAGCCTTCCAGTTCGACTGGAGCGAAGAGCATCTGGTGATCGGCGGCATCTGGCGCAAGATCCAGCTGGCGCACATGAAGCTGTGCGCCAGCCGCGCGTTCTGGGTGGTGGCGTATCCGAGCCAGGGCCACGAGATGCTGTTCGATGCGCAATCGACACGTCCGACCTGTACTCGCACGCCCAGCTCGCGCTTTTCTGATTTGCGCAATGGTCGTATGGCGCCGAAAGCCCACACTGAAATCCGAGGAACTGCTCGTCATCGGTCTGGAAGTACGGGTCCGCACTGATGTACCAATATGCGACGTAGTTCGGCGTCGCTGCCGACGCCTTCCACTTCACCGAAAAGCGTCCGCCATTTGTGGTTGCCGGTCACGACGCACACGCACCCATGAAGCGCCAACAAGACGCCCCAGCACACTCTGATCGTGCCGAACTGGAACAGCAACTCGAGACGCGCGACATGTGATGAAGCCTGTCACGTCTCACAATCGCTCCAATAGCTGCCGGAGGGTTGCTACTCCACCCCCATTGCCTTGAATGCCGCATCCACAGGGTCTGAGTAGAAGCTCACATGGAATTTTGTAAATAGTTCGGCGGGCACCGTAGGAATGTCTTTTGCGTTGGCCATCGGCAGCAGCACTCGCTTGGCACCAGCATCCATGCCGACCTGCAGCGCCTCCGCCATATTCACTGCGGGAATGATATTGCCACCGAGGCTCATGTCGCCGAGCACGATCATCTGGCTCTGTAGCGACCGACCCATGGTGGCTGAACAGTACGCAAGAAAAGAGGCCAGCGTCATCTGCTTGGATGGTCCGGTGTTATGCAATTCGACCATGTGCAGATGCAGATCGAAGTCGCCGGCTTTTGTCATGGTGCTGACACGACTGGCGTTGGCCTTGAAATAGTCGTGCGCCACTTTGAGGCCTTCTTTTGCGGCGGTGTTTGAACCCAGGCCCGAAGTATTGAGCTTGCCGTTGCCCGCGGTTGATTGTGTTTCCAGTCGGTAAAGGCCCAGATGGCCGCTGGCGCCGATCGCCACGGTATGAACGGTGCCAGGTTTACCTTGGCCTTCGGGAATGAGTCCGCCGCCGCCTTGTTCGCGCACGCTGACGTACTGCTCCTCCATGGTCTCGTTGTCGATGTAGCTGAAGTGCACATCGAAGAACTCCATGCCGCCGATTTTCTTGAGCTGTTCCTTGACTCGCCGACGCACTTCCAGCGCGTACTCAACGCAGCGACGCACAGCATCGCGGTCGAAATCGCCGTGTGGATACAGCAGCTTCAGTAGGCCGGAGACTGTCCGGCGAACGGCGATGGTGTCGCGCTGATTCAGATTGTTGCCTAGTTTGAAATACCGATCGATCGCGTCCGAGAACGTGCGCTTGCGCATTTCGCGCATGAATTCGGCCAGGTAGTCCACGATCAGGCCATAGCGGTTGGTGAAGTACTCCGGCCGCATCTTCGGGATCTCCCAGCCAGGCACATAGGCATGGAAGCGGTCGAAGAAAGCAGAATCGATCATGGCGTCGGGGAACGGCGCAAGCAGATGACTGGTTTTCACCAGGGTCTCGACGGACTGGTTGATGTTGCCAACGAACATCATGCTGGCATTTGCGGCGATCGAATCCCGGCCACGAGCGAAGGATCCTGATGCCATATAGTCCTTCATGATCTGCACGCCGTCCTTGTCCTTGAACGAAATGCCCGCCACTTCGTCGAAGGCCACCACATCCCATAGTCCGACCAGACCAACCTGGCGTCGCGCCATGTTGTAGAACAAGTTTGCGACCGTGGTTTGCCCGCCCGAGACCAGGATCGAGTTGGGACTGCACTCCTTGTAGACGTGACTCTTGCCGGTTCCGCGCGGACCGAGTTCACAGGCGTTGTAGTTGTTTTCCACGAAGGGAATCAGACGGGCGAGCAGATGCCATTTCACGCGGGAGTCGAAGTGCGACGGCTCCATGCCTGTCGAACGCAGCAGCACGTCCAGCCACTCATCCTCGCTGAACTGCCGGCGAGCCTCCATCAGCGCCTCCAGATCCGTATTCGGCATCTGGATGGGCTTGAGTTCCTTGATCGTGAAGGGCGAGCCACTCTGGCCTTCCTCGTACACGTAGCTGATGGTGACGATGCACCAGATTCCGCCGACCAGCAGCTTCTCGAAATCCCGCGCAAACCGGCCATCGATGTTGGCGTTATTGATGCCGAGGTTGGAAAGGAGCGCCTCGAACTGATCCTTCTTCTCATTCAGGCGAACCGTGACCTTGTCGATGATCTTGTAGTTCCCTGCCTCGCGGATCTTCGCCTTCACCTTCTCGGCTTCATCGGGCCGCACGTAGTTCTGAGCCAGCACCTGCTTGACGCGCTCCATGCCGGCATTGATCTGCTCGGGGTCGGCCGAGGCGCAGTACATGCCGAGCAGATACTCCAGCACATACACCGGCACATTGGCGCCCTCCTTGAGGCGCTTGGTGAGATCCTTGCGGACGATCTTGCCGGGGAAGTGCTGGATCAGCTTCGCGTCGAGATCCATCCCGTCGCCGGCCTGAGTCGAGGTATCAGAAGTCAAAGTCATTTTCGATCGCCAGATCAATGCGCACTGCGATGCGCTGGAGTTCCACGTCGGTTTCGGCGTCACACAGGATGAGGTAATGCTGATCGCCCTTGCTCACGGCCTGCGCCAGCAGACTGAGCGGCACCTTGAACTGCCGTTGGTTCATGTCCGAATCTGCGCTGTCCAGGCGCACCAACGCCACTGAAGAAACCGGCTCACCGCCTTGCGAAACCATCATCACATTCACTGAACAGGGCAATACCCGCTCGCCGACCGGTTCGGTCTGCAGCAGCGTGAATACATGCCGGTTCGTGGTAATGCGATGCTGCTGTCCGAGCACATTCACGCTCACTTTGCTCACACGCGTGGACTCGACCGACTTGCCGTACTTCTGCCGGATCTCGATGACCGGCACAACAACTTCCTGCAAGCTGGCGCCGCCGTGGACAAAGCGGGCGCCGCCCACAAAGTGAAAGCGCCCGACACCCAGCGGCAACCAGAACTCCGTCGAGCAGTTGGTCCCGGCTGTCGAACTCGTTTGCCCATGATGGGCGTACTCAGCATCGCCCAGCGAAGACCCGATCAAGTATCGCTTCTTGGCAACGAAAGTCCCGGCCGGCTTTGTGCCCATCGCGCTCTTTTCTACTGCCTCTGGCGGTGTCTCGCGGAACAGGAACCCGTGATCGGCAGTGATCGTGATGGCCGTTGCATTGGCATTGTTGACCAGCCGCCCCACCAGATCGCCCAGTTCGTTGATGGCTTGCCGGCAAGCTGCCCAGGTTCGCGACTCCGTACTCGCCGAGTCGCCCGTTGCATCAATGCTGTTGTGATAGATGTACACGACCCGATAGGGGCGCACCAGGTCGCGCAACGCCTGCTTGCCGAGATTGGCCAACGCCTCGAACTTGAAGGCCGCACCGTGAACGCGCTCGAGAATCTTGCTGCGGTTGTCCAGTCCGTCAGAACTGATCCCGTCGACCAGCACGGCCCCCTTGTCCGTATAGCGCAAATTCTCATGGGGTAGCAGGCTGGCCATACCGAGCTTCGTGTAGCTGGGCAGCACCCCGAGCTGGCTTGAAAGTCGAGCCTCTACGCGCTCGCGGCTGTTGATCAGGGCTTTCAGTTCTTCGGCCACTTCATAGCGCAACGCGTCGCTGATCACCACAAACATCCGCCGCTCGTCGCCTCCACTCAGGTAGGACGAGACCACACGCCGATAGAAATCCTGCTGGCTCGGGATGCCTTGGATCTTCCAGTCCTTCAGCAATCCCGCTTTCAGGTGTCCGTCCCAGTGCATCGCAAGCTTGGACAGATAGCCGTTTCCATACCGCGCCTCCACCTGCTCGTTGAGCGGTGCAATGGCATCCGGGTAGCGGCCGGAAACCTGATCGGCAGACTCATGAAACTGGCGATAAAGCTGGTCGATCTGGAACAGCGTGTTGGTATAGGCGCCATACGCATCTGCTGCAGCCGAAAAGCTGAAACTGCGAGCTTGCGTATCGATTGCCGCAAACAGGTCGGCGGCCGCCAGCAATGCCATGTAATAGCTACGCCAGATCGATCGCCGCCCGACCTCCGTATCCGGATAGCGCGGGTTGGCCCAGAAACCCTCCATGCGCCCACTGGCGATTCGGCGGATATCGGCCGCCACGCTCTGAGCCTGACTGCCCAGCAGCAGATCGCGCAGACCGTTGGCGACGATGCGCTCAAGATCGACGAAGGTGGCGCAGACGCCGATGTCGTCCGGCGTCAAACCGCTCAGATGCACCGAGGCCTTCAACTCAAGCGCAACACGCGCAGACAGACGGTCGTACATCACTTGGCGAGTCGAAGAATCCCGCCACTGTGACAGGAACACCGCCACGGTGGCCGTCCGCGCCTTGGGGAGAACCAGCTTCTCCAGCGCCGCCGGCAACGCTGCATGCACGCCGTGCGCCAGATCCGTCACGAATAGACGCGGGACGAGTCGGGCCAGAGAGGGTGACTCATCGCGATACCCGAACTGGGCCTCGATCAAGCGCCAGGCAAAGTCGTCCAGTCCGTACTTGCACAGTTCCTGCCACAGCGGCGACTCGTCCGCCGGCACTCCTTCATCCAGCGCCGCCACGTCGCACAGCAGATCCATCAGCAGCGTGAACGCATCGGCCGACGGGCTGCGCGCCAGCACGGCCCAGATCTTGGCGTCGATGTCCCGCGCGGCGTCATCCGGCTGGATGCGGCCCGCAAGCTTTGCCGTGCGCTCCTTGCTCGTGAAGAAACGCGCGCGCGCCTTCAGATGGTCTCGCAAGGCGGCGCTGCGCAGACCCAGATCCTGCTGCAGCATGGACGTGGCATCGGCAGCGAACGGAGCGGCATACAGGCGGATGTCGAGCAGCCAGTCGTCTTCCGGCTCCGGTGCCGGCTGGCGCTCGTAAAGCACGAAGACCTTGCCCTGACCCTCCAGCGCAACCCGGCGCTTGATCGCCAGCGCGGGGTGACTGCCCA
>JBFFJL010000239.1:0-6175 GCA_041555955.1 Nevskiaceae bacterium | reverse complement strand
GCGTGGCGGCGCCGGTGGTGTCCCGCCACAGTCGCGGGTACTGCTCAAGACGGCGAGGGTATTGGCATACGAAGAGCGCATCATCGACCGTCCTGAAGGCATCAAGGACGATGACAAGAAGCCGTCACGGGTCCGGACCGCGGTTCTGGCTGTCCCACAGAAGGAAACCACCAAACTGATGCTGGGCGCCAGCATCGGGGAGCTGCGCCTGGCTTTGCACAGCCAGGCGGGAGAGAACAGCGATCTGGATGCTGCCGAGAAGTCAGAACTGCCGTTGACTCCGGAGGCGGTGACTGCAAAGCAGAACAGTATCGTTCCAGAACAGGCAATCAGTCTCGAGGAACTGGGGCGGATCAAGCCGCCACCGTCCGCCGTACGTGCCGCGCCAAGACCGCGGGTCCAGATCCTGCGCGGCACCGCCAGCGAAGTCGTGACTACCAAATAAGGCTTGCCATGAATCAGATCGTGATCCGTCTCTGCATCCTTGTCGCAAGTGCCCTGTACGCGCCGCTGTCACTGGCCGTGTCAGCCAACGACGTGATTCTGGTTGAAGTCGATACGCACCGACTTCATCGCATGACCGGTGAAGTGTCGCGCGTTGCCGTCGGCAATCCGTTGATCGCCGATGTCTCTGTGATCAACCGCCGAGAGGTTTTGATTACCGGCAAGAAACTCGGGATTACGAGTTTGATGATCTGGACCAAAGCTTCGGAGTTTCCTCGCGAGTACCGAGTGCGCGTCGGGGCGGTGCTGGATCCGCTCAAGGCGGCCACCCCGGATCCGGAGCTGAGCCGTGCTGTGGTTGAGACAGGCAGTGGCATGTCGGGCAAATTGCCCAATCTGTTGGCACATCGTCGTGCTGAGCTTGCCGCGCAAGCGCCGAAGGAGGGGCAGGTCGCTGACCGCAGTTCAGTGGACCTCGAGACGCAGGTGCTGACCTCGGTGAAGATTGCCGAAGTCAGCCGTAGCACCTTGCAGAAATATGGTCTGAATGTTCTGGTCAATCGAGGGACGTCCGGCGGTGTGTTTGCGCCGGGTGGGTTCAGCAACTCAGTGCCGTCGTCAAACGGGTTTACCATCAATCCCACCAGTGGCATTGCAGCGCCATTGAGCGATGCCTTCAACCTGGTGGTTGGAGACGGTAGCAGCAACATCCTCGGCATCCTGAGTCTGCTTGAAGGCAAGGGGCTGGCACGGACCTTGGCTGAACCGAGCCTGGTAGCCATGAGTGGGCAGACCGCCAGCTATCTGGCGGGTGGCGAGTTCCCGGTGCCGGTGAGTCAGGGCGGCGCCACTGCGGGTGGAATCTCGATCCAGTACAAGGAATTCGGCGTGCGTCTTACCTTGTCGCCGACGGTGCTGGCGCGCGATCGCATCGCACTGAAAGTGGCGCCGGAGGTCAGTGATCTGGACTTTTCGGCGGGCATCCAGGTCGGAGGTGTTTCGGTGCCGGCGCTACGGGTACGCCGGACCGATACCACCATCGAACTTGGGGATAATGAAAGCTTTGTGATTTCCGGATTGATCAGCTCCAGTCTGATCAACAATGTCGACAAGTTGCCCTGGCTGGGTGACGTGCCGGTGCTCGGTGCGCTGTTCCGGTCCACGAGTATCCAGCGCGAAGATCGCGAGCTGATCATGGTGGTGACGCCGCATCTGGTGCGTCCGCTGGCTGCAGGTGTGCGCCCGCCGTCGCTGCCGGGTTCCGAATACAACAACTATCGGCCTGGCGCTGCACGCTCGGTATTCCTCGAAAATGGCGACTTCGACTCTGGCTTCAGTCGTTAGAATTCGCTGAAAGAACACTGACAGGACGCGAATTGCGCACATGAAATCCCAGGCAATAGTCATTGCTGACGATCCGGTCTACCTGAGTTGGCTGGAGAACGCTGCCGGCGATGCTGCCGAATTCTCACTGATCCGTCCGCTGGACGCTGAAGATCTGATCGAACGTGTGCAGTCGATGGGACGTATCGACGTGGCATTTTTCCAGTTCGAGAGCGCCAATCTCGACGCGCGGATCAGCATGATGGAGCGGCTGGCCGAACGCATGCCGGACTTGCCAGTGGCCGGACTGGGAGCGGACAGTAATCCGGATATCGTGTTGTCGGCGATGCGAGCCGGTGCGCGCGATTTTCTGGTTTTGCGGCGCGATGAGGGTGATGTTGCGACACTGCTGGCGAAGCTGCTGCGGCGAACGACGCCCGTGACGCGTGCGACGCAGAAGCAAGGCCAACTGTTTGCGGTGTTTGCCGCCAATCCGGTTGATACCATTGCCTTTGTTGCCGAACACATTGCGTTGGCAATTGCCGAAGTATCACCGAAGCCCGAGTCGGTTCTGCTGGTGGATATCGCCACGCCGCCCGGGGCTGGCGCAATTTTTCTGAACATCAACCAGTCCTACAGCGTTCTGGATGCGATCAACGATGTGTATCGATGCGATCAGACGCTGATCGATACGGCGTTCGCCAAGCATTCGAGTGGGGTTTACCTGTTGAGCCTGCCGGAGGACCTGGTCGGGCGTCCGTCAGCGAACTACGAGGAGTTCATCAAGCTGTTGCAGGTGTTGCGCGGCTTGTTCACCAGCATCGTTGTGGCATTCGACGGGCATCTGCCACTGGATACGGTTGCGGGCATCGTGACGCAGGCGGATCGGTCGGTGTTGCTGACCGATCAGTCGATCATCAAGTCGCGGCACAGCAAGTACCTGCTCAGAGCACTGCGGCTTGAGGATTGCCCGCTGGATCGCGCGGCTCTGGTGGTGGACAACTATCGCCATCGGCTGGGGCTTGAGCCCGGGCATCTGGCGGAGATTCTCGATGTCCCGTTGCTCGGAACCTTGCCGGCGAGCCAATGTTCACGGTTGTGCCCAAGGATCCATTCTGTGCGGGTACGCGCAGTCTGGCGGCCGCACTGCTGGCCGGACAGCCGCAGATGGATCAGCCCGGACAGGGCGTCCTCAGCCGCTTGTTCGGATGAGCCCGTCTCGCTATCGCCTGCCGTGAGCAATTCAGACCCGCAGATCACCCGGTTCCGCCTGTCTGATCAGTATCAGCAGCTGAAGAACAGTTTTCATCGCCATCTGATCCAACAGATCGAGGAGCGCAACCTCGATATCGATCAGTGGGACGAAGCCAAGATTGAACGTTTCGTCACCGAGCAGATGCGTCGCTATGTCGTCGATCAGCGCCTGCCGGTCAACCAACGTGAGTCCGAAGCGCTGGCCCGCGACGCGCGCGACGAGTTGATGGGCTTCGGTCCCATTCAGTCGCTGGTTGACGACGACAGCATCAACGACATCGTCGTCAACGGGCCGAATAACGTTTTCGTCGAGCGTGAAGGGCGCCTGTATAGTGCGCCGGTCCGGTTCTTCAATGACGCGCATGTCGTGCGCGTGATTCAGCGCATCCTGGCGCCGATCGGTCGCCGCGTTGACGAATCGACGCCAATGGTCGATGCGCGCTTGGCCGATGGCTCTCGCGTCAATGCGATCATTCCTCCGATTGCGCTGGATGGCCCGTGTATTTCGATTCGCAAGTTTCGCAAGCAGCCGCTGACGGCGGAAGATTTGCTGCGCAGTGGAACGCTGGATCAGGCCGAACTTGATTATCTGCGTGACCGTGTTGATCGGCGTACCAATCTCATCGTCGTCGGAGGCACCGGGTCCGGCAAGACCACGTTCTTGAATCTGTTGTCGCTGTCGATTTCGGAAGAGGAGCGCGTGGTCACGATTGAGGATGCTGCAGAACTGCGCTTGCAGCATCGGCACGTCGTCCGCCTTGAAACGCGCCCACCGAACCTGGAAGGGCAGCGCGCGATCAGCGCGCGCGATCTGGTGCGCAATGCGTTGCGCATGCGACCAGATCGCATCATCGTCGGCGAGGTTCGCGGGGATGAGGTGCTCGACATGTTGCAGGCAATGAACACCGGGCACGATGGCTCGATGACCACCCTGCACGCCAACAGCTGCCGCGATGCCGTGCATCGGCTTGAATTGCTGGCCGGCTTTGCGGGGTATACCGGCAGCGAAACCACGTTTCTCGGTCAGGTGGCATCGGCGATCCAGCTGATGGTTCATGTGGGTCGCCTGAAGAGTGGTGAGCGACGTGTGATGGCAATCACCGAGGTCTTGGGCGTGCGCGGCAACGAATTGATCCTGCGGGATCTGTTCCGTTATGACGTTGAGACTCGCAGTCACATCGACTGTCGGGAAGGGGGGCTGTAATGGCTTTGGCGCTATTGTTCCTGATCGCGGTGGTGGCCGGCGGTGGGGCAATCGCGCTGTTCATCCGTGCCGGACAGCGCGAGCGCGAGGAAGAAGTGCTGCTGCGTCTGCGTGCGATGGGCGGCGAGGAAAACGCGGCGCTGAGCGTGCAGTCGAGCGTTCGTATCGGAAATCCGCTGGTGCGGTGGGCCTGTCACCTGGTCTGGCGAACCGGTGCCGAACTGACACCGCAAACCGTCGGCCAGATCCTGCTAGTCCTGATGTTGCTTATTCCGGCAGCGCTGCTGATTCTCGGTTGGCTTGGCGGCATGCTGGCAGTGACCTTGCTGCTGGTCATTGGCTGGGCCTATCTGAACCGGATGGCGGCGCTGCGCAGAGCACGCATTGTCGAGCAGTTGCCGAACTTTCTCGACTCGGTGATCCGAGTACTTGCCGCAGGCAATACCCTTGATGAAGCGCTGGCGTCAGCGGCGCGCGAAAGCCCTGATCCAAGCAAACAACTGTTTCTCAGCGTCAGCCGGCAGGTGAGACTGGGCGCAGCGGTCGAGGTCGTGCTGCTCGAGACCGCAGAGATCCACCGGCTGCGCGAACTCAAGGTGATGGCCCTGGCTTCTGCGATCAACCGCAAATACGGTGGCAGTCTGCGTAATGTTCTGCGCAGCCTGATTCAGGCCGTGCGTTCGCGCGATTCGGCTGCGCGCGAGCTGCGTGCGTTAACGGCCGAGACGCGGTTTTCAGCCGTCGTGCTTTCTGTCATCCCGGTTGCCTTGACCTTGTTCATCTTGGTCCAGAACCCCGACTACTACAACAACATGTGGCAGGACCCAGTGGGCCGTATCCTGCTGATCGCGTCGATACTGTTGCAGGTCAGCGGTGCGGCGGTGATCTATCGGATGATGCGATCGACCGAGGAGTTCGCATGAGCCCTGGAGTCTTTGCACTGATTGTGTCGCTGGCGGTTCTGGTGGCCGTCATCGGTGTGATGGCGGTTGTGACTTTGGGCTTGCGCGCACGCGGAACGGCACGCATTCGGCGCCGCTTGACGCCTGATGAAATCGACGCCGGCGATTTTGAAGACATCGACCAAGCGCCGGTGGTTGCTGCGATGGCGCGTGGCGGCCGGGCGATGGAGGCTTGGGTCGACAACGAAGGTGAGAGCAACTTGCTGTTGCTGCGAGCGGGTTGGCGCAGCGGTGAGCGTCGTCTGATGTGGTACGTGTTCCAGGCGGTATTGCCATTTGTTCTGTTTGGACTGGTGCTGGCTTATTGGCTGTTTGCAGATATTCAGAACAAGGGCTTGATTCTGATCCTGCTGCTGGCATCGGCGGCGGTGTTGTCGTTTCTGGCGCCACGCTGGATCTTGCGCGCTGTTGCAGCCGCGCGTCAGCGGCGTATCAAGTCGGAAGTGCCGCTGTTAATTCACCTGCTGGTATTGCTGTTCGAAGCTGGCCTGTCGATTCGGCAGGCGCTGTCTAGTCTCGTTCGCGAGGGCGGCGGAGTGCTGCCGGAGCTCGGGCGTGAGATCGAAATTGTCATCCGCCAACTCGACGCGGGCGCCGAAACGGGTGAAGCACTGAAGAATCTGTCAGATGGCCTGGCCGTGGAGGATCTGACCACGGTGCTCGCGACCCTGCGCCAAGTCGACCGCTACGGCGGCGAGGTGCGCGAGCCACTGCTTGAAGTTCTGGATGTCATTGAAGAGCGGCGCAGCCTGGATCTGCGCGAGCGGGTCAATCACATGTCCGGGCGAATGACTGTAGTCATGGTGTTGTTCTTCTTTCCGGCCCTGATGATCTTCGTTGCCGGGCCGGCGTTCCTGTCAATTCTTCGAGCCCTGGCTGAAGTCAATGCCAAATGAGCTGGTCATGGCCGCGTTGCTGGCGACGACACTGATCTGCAGTGCCTGCGCGTTGCCGCGTCCGCTTGACGCTACGCCGGCGGTTTCGCGTG
>JBFFJL010000238.1:0-6189 GCA_041555955.1 Nevskiaceae bacterium | reverse complement strand
TGCCCCCGCACGCCGCGACGGGCCTCATGGTGAGTGTCGTCCGCCCTGATCCGGCCTGGCGCGAGGCTGGCCTTGATCCGCCGAGAGCGAACCGCCGGGCAATGACGACGGCACACGCCACAAGGCCGCCCGCCTCCTGCAAGCAGGCCCGGTGCCTGCTTATTGCGTAAGGACGACCGCGGTTTGAGCAGCAACCGCGGGCGTATAGCCGCCCGACTCCAGCAACTGCCGGATGTTCGCCAGCGCCTGGTGCGGCCCCTGAATCGACAGTGAGTTCATCAACCACCCGGGGATCGGCCCGCCCGGATCGGCATGGATTTCCGTGCTGACCCGTACGTTCGACGCGTCAATGGGCTCGACCGTCCAGACCCCGTCCGCCCGTTCGACCCGCACTCTGCCAGCCACTTCCGGCAGCACTCCCGCCTCAATGGCAGCGCGAATCACCGCCTTGGAGCCATCCGCCGCGATTGTCCAGCGCCGGCGCAATACCATGTCGCGATCACTGACCGGCCACGGCAGCGCGTTGTGCACGTAGATCAGGTCTTCGGCCTCAGAAACCCGCGCGTAGATCGAGGATTCGGCACAGATCTCGTCCCAGCGCGGTCGCATGGCCGCGTCAAGCAGCAGCGCGACCGTGCGGCTCAGCGAAGCTTTGATATCTACCTCCGCCCTGACCGCCCGAATCGGAGAGCCTTCAATCTCGCGACTGAAGACCTGAATGCCCCCCTCATCCTTGTCGAGACGCCAGTCGGCCACTGCGTCGTTTCCCCACGAATGAAACGATGCCAGCAGAAGGATAACGGCAGCGACCCTGGTCTTGGCGAATCGATTCCGCAGCGCCCCGAGCATAGCGCCCTCAGAACCGGTAACCGAACTCGAGCGAGTAACTCGCTGAGGGATACACACCGCCGAAATGGGTGCCGCGAAAGCCTGGGCTGTCCTGGGCGGCTGCCAGAGACTCGTGGCTGGTCACGTTGTCCCCGAACAGGGTCAAATGCCAAGACTCGTCGTGCGACTCGATTCCCACCTGCAAGCCGTAGGTCATACCGGCAATACGGATGTCGATCGGATCCAGATCGGTGGCCAAGGCCACTTCCGAGGTATAGCTCGCGGTCATGCCGGCCATCGTGAGGAACGGCAGCTTGAACAGCTGGCCCTGCCACCCGGCAGTGAAAGTCGATTTGAGGTCGGGCACCAGGCGCAGGCGTCGACCGGTGAGGTCGCAAGGCGGCGGGCTGGTATCTTCGGCCGTACACGCAGCCCGGTCGAATTCGGAATATTCCGAGTGGGTCAACGCGCCATTGAGACCGAGCAGGACGCCATACGGCGTCATCAGCAGCGCCTCATATTCGAAGCCATAGATCGTCGCCGACGCCGCGTTTTCGACGACGTAGGCGACGCCGTTGAAGGTGGATACCTGCAGGTCCTCGAAGTCCGTGTAGAACAACGAACCGTTCAGGCGCGCCGCGCCGCTCAACCATTCCGACTTGGCGCCGAGCTCATAGGTCAGCGCCTTCTCGTCCTCGAATTCGAGGTTGATGTCGTTCACGGGCTGCCCCGTGAAGCCACCGGACTTGTAGCCCTGCGCTGCGGTGGCATACGCCATCGCGGCATCGCTGAAATCGAACTGCACCGAACCCTTCGGAATGAAATTGAACGTCTTGCGCTCACGTTGCGCCTGGAACTGCGTATCCCCCGTGATGATGAACGGGAAGATCGTCGCACCCAGCGGACTCGGCCCGACACAATAGTTCACCGGTGACGGAATGCCTCCGAGCAACGGCAGGTCGATCGGCAACAGCTGTTCACAGGCGTCACCACTGATCACCGCATTACCCTCAACGCCGGTGCGGTTGTTGAGCAGCCGATGCACGGTGTCCAGCGACTTGGTTTCGTAATTCAGTCGACCCCCCAGGGTCGCCGACCAACGCTCGCTGAAATGCCAGGTCGCCTGGCCGAACAGCGCCGCACTGTCGGTAATCTGGTCAAAGCGCGTCAGTTCGGTCTCAACCGGCGTTGCTCCACCCTCCAGGCTCTGGCGCGCCTGAATCAGCTCGCCCGCCAGACGCCCACTGGCGGCATTGTTCAGCACCTGATCCTGGCATGCCCGCGGGTCCGGCAACTGCAGGCACGCCATGCGCTCCAGCTCGCCCGTGACCTGGAGCAGCTCAGTCAAAGTCAGAAATTCGCGGATGTTGTAGTCAGCCTTCAGATCCGAGCGCATGTAGAACAGGCCGCCGACGAACTCCAGGTCCCCTGGCTGCGAGGTGATCCGCAGTTCCTGGCTGTACTGCCGCAACATTTCGTTGTTGTCCAGTATCAGAAACGGGATCGGCGAAAAGTCTGCGTCCATCCGCACGTCTTCATCGAGCCGCGTGTAGTTGGTGATGCTGGTGAGCACCGAGCCACTGTCCAGCGTCCAATCCACCTTGAGAGTGGCGTCATAGGCATCGCGCGCAACGCGGCCCTGGCTGTCCTTCGCCGTGAGGCCATCGAACGGATCCGCCGACGTCCGCGCATCAAACACCTGCATCGCCGCCAGATGACGATCACGCGCGCTAATCAGCTGGCTACCTTCACCGTGCTGCCCCATGGTGCCCGCATTCAGGGTGAGTCCGACGCTCAGCGCCTCCGTGGCATCCCACACCAACTTCAGGCGCGCCGCCTGGTTGTCATGGTTTTCCTCGTCGATGCCGAGCGTGGTGTTGTCGACGCTGCCGTCGCGGGTCTCGTTCAGCACCGCGAGGCGCCACTTGAGGTTATCGCTCAGCGGGCCGGTCGCCATCAGACGGATGCGTTGCTCATTCAGCTCACCGAGCAGAATATCGCCGTTGAACCCGAAGTCCGGCTCCGGCATCGCGGTCCGGAAATGGATGGCACCGGCGGAAGCGTTCTTGCCGAACAGTGTGCCCTGCGGGCCGCGCAGCACCTCGATCGCGGCGAGATCCATCATCGCCTGATTGATGTAGGACGCACGACCGTAGTAGACCTCGTCGATCAGCAGCGCCACCGACTGCTCGAAGCCGCGGTTGTAGCTGGAACCCAGGCCGCGCATGTAGATGCTTGGAAATGATGGCGTCGCCAGCACATCCAGATTGGGCACATAGTTGGCAACCTCGTTCATGTCGCCCATGTTCTTGTCGACGATGTCATCGCCACCGATGGCGGTCACCGACAACGGCACCGACTGAATGTCCTCCGGCCGCTTCTGCGCGGTGACGACAATCTCCTCCAGCGCCTTGCGCTTGGGCGGCGCATTCATGATGACCGGCGCCGCCTTCTCCTCCGGCAAGGTGATGACATCAAGTTCGGCGGCCGGGTCGGTTACATCAGGAATCGACTCGGGTGCCGACTCGGACGACTCTGTCGCGCTCGGCGCCTGCTCCGGCGCCGTTTGCTGCGAAACGCCGTCGGCAGCAGGCGCCACCTTGTTGGCGTCCGCGTCCTCACTGAACAGGCTGTCGAAATCGAAGCTCGTATCCGCGCTGTCCTGCGACGATGCCGGCGCTGCCATCAGCAACGCGCACACCGCCAGGCATGCGCCTGCAACGCGCACCCAACGGAACCACAGCCGCGGACCGAGTGCTCTGAGTAGCACCACTGTCATGAGTAGCATTGTCTCCTCCGCCTGCTACTTCTTAATTTATTTGCGCCTGACCCACGCCCGGCTAATGGCCGGCGTCATGGCTACAACCGAATCGCACATCTCACCGCGAACGCCTGATCGGCATCCGCCGATTTACTTCATCGCGCGTCCTCGGACATCAGCCCGTGAACGTTGTGCACGGTCGGCGACTTGCCGACCTTCGAAAGATCAGGTGCCGTACCCAGCAACAGATCGCCCAGGCCAGTCGAAACACCCCACCACAGTTTCTCGTCGCGATAGTGATGCAGACGATGCATGCGCTGGCGACGCCGGTAGTACTCGATCGGCGGACACCAAGTGGTGTGGCCGATGAAGTGGCAGAACTCATAGTGCAGCGACAGCGTGAAAAACATCGCGAGTGCACCGGTGGCCAGCTCCACCGTCGGAATCAGCGCGTAGGCCAAAACGAACAGCACCGGGACCACGGTCGGGAACACTTCCCTGTTGATCGTGATGTCGCGAAGATCGGAGGGATTCGCGTGGTGCGCGCGATGCGTACGCCCGACCTTCAGATCGATGACCCTGCCGAAGGCCTTGAAAGGCTTCATGTGCAGCAGATGCGCGTGGATCATCCACTCCAGCACCGGCCAGAACGCGAGGATGCACAGCGGCGCGATCAGATCCGCGTAGCGCCAGTTGCCGAGATAGATCCGAAACCCGATCAGGCCGATGGCGAGCGCGGTCAGTATCTTCGGACTCATGTATTTGTAGAACGCCGGGACGAACTCAACGACCGTCGTCGGATTCACCGGCTGAGGCCCGCGTTTGGGCTGATCGATTCCGCTGGTCATTGACCCTCCGTGACAGCGTCCTTTGAAACTCTCTGGGCGTGCTGCTCGTACAGATCGAGGAACTGATAGATCGCGGTGCTGCTGCCGTCGATGTACTCACGCGCGCTGTGCATGGCGCCGTCGCGGTCACCCTGCCGCACCAGCACCGCAAGCTTGCGGAAGGCCCCCAGCTTCTGCAGGTCGCGCCCCAGCATCTGGGTCAGCAGATCCCAGATCGGCTCGTAGGTCTTGCGCAGGGAGTTGAACGCCAGCCGGTAGGCGATATTGCCGCTGCCGTCGACCAGCACTTCCCAGAATTCGAAGGCGAGCCGCTGCAATTCAGCCGGCGCGACCGCCACCACCATCTCGTCGACAATCGCGTCCAGTCGATCAGCCGTCGCCGCCTTGCCGTACACGGCAGCATCCCCGGCAATCTCCGGCGACAGCACCTGACGCATCCGCACAATGCTGCGCGCCACGTCGACCTGGATCTGGCCCTGTCGATCGAACAGCAGGCTCGGCAGCAGATCGGCTCCGGCTTCGATCCGGTAGTCGAGTACCGTCGTCATGCCGCCGTGCTTGACCTCGACCAGCCGCGCCTGCTGCAGACGCTTGATCGCCTCGCGCACCGCGTTGCGACTGACCCCGAGCATTTCGGACAGCAGGCGCTCGGACGGCAGCTCCTCGCCCGCCTTCAAGTCCCGGCTGACGATGCGGTTGCGTAACTGATCGAACACTTCGTCCGAGACGGATCGCTTACTGATTGCCTGAAACATGAGCATCCCCACCAACGTGAACATATCCTACCAGTCAACCAGAACGAGCCACAAGCGTCAGGACCTGGCTGGACACGCACACGCGAATCCGGCCACGGTTACTTATTTACTGGCATTGACAGCGACAATCTCGTCGATAGACTGGTAGAACCAGTTGGCAGCATGTCAGGTTCCGACGCCCCTGCGCCTTCAGCGGCGATTCGCCGGAGGGTGGATCAGGGCCTGGCCAGGACATCGACGCCAACGAGAACCCAAGAGCGCCCGCCAGCGCTCGCTGCATCCAGATCAATCCAGGAAGCGGACGCGCCTCAGACATGGAAAACCTCGGCAACGACAAGCTGGTGCTCTACGCCATCCCGCTATTCCTGTTCATGGTGGCGCTCGAAGCCTGGATCTCGATGCGCAAACAGCGCGGCTGGTACCTGCGCCAGGACGCCGTTGCCTCGCTGTCGATGGGCGTCGGCAACGTCGTCATCAGTGGCACGATGAAATCCGTCTGGCTCGGCCTGTTCGTCTGGCTGTATCAGTTCCGGCTGTTCGAACTCGATCTACACTCCGCCTGGGTCTGGATCGGCGGCATGTTCCTGCAGGATTTCTGCTTCTACTGGTATCACCGCGCCAGCCATCGCATTCGCCTGCTGTGGGCGGCTCACGAGAATCACCATTCGAGCAAGTACTTCAATTTCACCACGGCGCTGCGCCAATCGTGGACCACGCCGCTGTACAGCGCATCGTTCTTCCTGCCGATGGCGCTGCTGGGCTTCCACCCGCTGATGATCCTGACCTACCAGGCCATCAGCCTGATCTACCAGTTCTTCCTGCACACCGAGAGCATCGACCGACTCGGTCCGCTCGAATGGGTGATGAACACGCCATCGCACCACCGCGTCCATCACGGCCGCAACCCGGCGTACATCGACTGCAACTACGCCGGCATCTTCATCATCTGGGACCGCCTGTTCGGCAGCTTCGTACCGGAGCAGGAGCCGGTCGATTT
>JBFFJL010000237.1:0-6210 GCA_041555955.1 Nevskiaceae bacterium | reverse complement strand
GTGCTGCCACTGCCGTTCGCGCACGGCGTCGCCTCGGGTGATCCGCTGGCCGACCGCGTGATCCTCTGGACCCGCATCACCGAATCGTCGCCGTCCGCTGCAGAAATTCCGGTCGACTGGGAAATCTCGGCGACACCCACCTTCAACTCCGTGCTCAAGTCCGGCACCCAGGCCACACGCGCCGACCGCGACTGGACCGTGAAGGTCGACGTCACCGGCCTGTCGCCGGCCACCACCTACTACTACCGCTTCCACGCCTTCGGAGAAACCTCCATCACCGGGCGCACCCGCACCGCGCCGGCAATGATGGTCGAGGAAGTGCGCTTTGCCGTGCTCGCCTGCTCCAGCTACTGGTCCAGCTACTGGAGCGGCCTGGGTCATCTGGCGGACCGCAACGACCTCGATCTGGTTCTGCACTGCGGCGACTACATCTACGACTTTGTCGACGAAGACGAAGAAGTCCGCGCGCGCAAGGACATCAAGGACACCGCCTACGTCGACTATCGCGACTGGCTGAATCTGGACGAAGTGCGCCGCCGCTACGCACTGTTCCGTTCGGACCCGAATCTGCTCCGCGCGCACCAGCAACATCCGTGGATGATCGTCTGGGACAATCACGACCTCAGCACCGGCTACGGCAACGAGCTGGCCAGCGACATCGACCCCGCCACCAGCACCTGCAGCTTGGACGACACCACGCGCGCGTTCTACGAATGGACGCCGACGCGCCCAGTCAAGGCCGACGGCTCCGGCGAATTCGTGCTGGTGGACGACGGCAGCTACCCCGCACCGCCGGACGCCAAGCTGATCTACCGCAAGCTGCCCTACGGCCCGATGGTCGACTTCTTCGGCATCGACACCCAGAGCAATCTGCCCGGCTACGGACTGCCGGTCGACGCCGGCCACCTCGCCGACGGCGCGCCCAGCCTGTTCGGCCGCCAGCAGTTCGAATGGTTTACCGACGGCATGGTCGCCTCACAGCAGAACGGCGTGCGCTGGCGCGTGGTCAACAACCAGACCTGGCTCGCGCCGGTGGACATTCCGGATGTTGTCGACGGCATCCCCACGCCCAAGCTCGGCATCTCACGCTGGAGCGACTACGCCGCTGAGAGAACCCTTTTATGCCAGACCCTGCGCGGCGACAACGCGCAGAGCCTGCGCGTGCGCAACAACGTCTTCGTCTCCGGTGACGCCCACGGCAACCTCGGCTCGGACCTGATCGAAGACACCGCCCTGCTGAGCAACTACGTCTCCGGCCTGCCGCTGCCGAACCCGCGCCAGGGCTCCACCGCCGTCAACGTCCCCGCCGGTTATCTGCGTGCCACCACCGCCTCGCTCGGCCCGGTCAGCACCCGCGTTGACTCCGTCGGCGTCGAATTCGCACCCAGCTCCATGGGCCGCGGCGGCGCGGATGAACTGGTGACCAATGCACTGGGCATCGAGCCCGGCAATCCGCTCGGCGTCGTCGGCGCCCGTGCGATCGAACTCGCGCTGATCGGCGGCAACAAGAACGTCCAGTTCGTCGAATGGGTGGATCACGGCTACGGCATCGCCAGCCTCACCGACGAACGCGCGATCTTCGAATACTGGTGGCAGGACAAACTCACACCAGCATCGCCCGACGTGCTCGGCAACCAAATGGTCAGCTGGGCCGAGGAAAACACCAGCGCCCTGCCCGCACGCTTCCCCGATCAGATCGACAGCGTCGTCGCCCACGGCATGGCCGTCAGCGCGACACAAGGCAGCCGCAGTGCCGAGCCGGCGCCGCTGGATATTGCGCTGCTCAACCCGCGTTAGCCCATCGCTCTCCCCGTATCGAGTAGCCCCGCAACGCGGGGCGTATCGAGATATAGCAGAGCCGAACCATCGGGTAGCGCCCGAAATCTTTCCCCCGCACAAAGTCATTCCCGCGCACGCAGGAATCCAGAACCAGCAGCACAAGTTCAACACCTTGTCAGCCTCTGCGGATCGGCGTTAAATCCAGCCCATACAGTACAAAAGGCCGCCACCCCACTGAGCAGCCTCGGAGGGTATGAAAATGAAGCACTTACGGTCGCGTTTGACGCGTTTCCCGAATGGGAGTGTTGGTGGCTAACCAGTCGCTGCACCTGACGTGACCCGCCAGCCGCTTTTGCTTTCGCGAAAGCCTGCAAGGGCGGATCGCCGATCCGCCTGTCGCGAAATCAGACCGGATGACCTGCCGAAGAGATGCCGATACTGCGCCCGTCATTCCTTATCATTCATCCAACAGCACCCACGTCAGCGCGGCGCTGCACTCGTCGCTGCCGTCATTCGCGCATAGCTCGGTTCGGCGTATTCCGGACTGGTCAGGCTTTTCAGAAACGCCACCAGATCATCCTTCTGCACTTCGCTCAGATGCAGCGGCCGGATCAGCGGCGACTGGAACGGGTTGGGCACCGGATCGCGCGGGTTGAGCTTGCCGCCGTTGTTGAAGTACTCGACGACCTTTTCCAGCGTATTCAGACTGCCGTCGTGCAGATACGGCGGCGTGCGTGCGATGTTGCGCAGGCTCGGCGTCTTGAACGCGCCCAGGTCTTCGCGCTGCCCAGTCACTGCAAAGCGCCCCAGTTCTGAGGCCTCTCGATCGCTTAATACGCGTTGATCAAGATTGGCCTTCCGGGCCCGCATGAATTGCGCCGCCCGATGTTCGGGATCGGCGCCCAGCAAGGCAAAGCTGGCGTTGGCGTTGTGGAAGGCCTGATCGGTGAACAGCGCGTACTGCTGGCTCACGGCATGGCATTCAGCACAGTGACCCGGTCCGGTAAACACGGCGAAGCCGCGTTGGGCCGATTCACTCATCGCAGTCTGGTCACCGCCGTAGTACCAGCGGTCAAAGGCTGAGTTTCCGGAAATCAGCGTCCGCTCGTAGGCGGCGATGGCCTGGGCAAGATGTTGAATCGTGATCGCCTGCGGCGCGACGCCGAAGACTTCCACAAACTGGGCGATGTAGCGCGGATCACGCCGCACGATGTCGAGGACTTCTTCCTCGGTGCGCAGGCCGTGCTCGACGGGATTCAGCAGCGGCTGTATCGCCTGCTGCTCCAGCGTCTGGACGCGTCCGTCCCAGAACTGATAGTCGTAATACGCGGCGTTCACGACGGTCGGCGCATTTCGCGTGCCGCGCTGCATGTGCACGCCCTTGGCCACCGGCCGGCCGTCGTGGAAGGCGATCGCATCCAGATGGCAGTTCTTGCAGGCAATCTCGCCGGTGCTGCTGAAACGTGCGTCGTGAAACAGGGCATCGCCCAGCGCAATCTTGGCCGGCGCCTGCGGATTGTCGGCCGGGATCGGCAACGGCGGCAGACCCAAGGGCGTTGCGCCGGCCCATGCACCACAACACAGCAGAGCGGCCATCACAGCGGTCACGCGCGCGCCAACGCGCATCAAAACCTCGATCACACGGACCTCTCCATCGCTTTCGCACCGCCCCCAGGGTTTGGCGAGCAAACACCGTGCCTTCCGGGTTTTTCACGGTGGATTGAGCTGCATCGCACTGCGCTGAGCCGAGCCGCCGAGCGCGGAAAAGCCTGCCTGACGCAAGTCAATGCATCGTCCATCCCGCTCAACTACGCTTCGACACCCACATAAAAAGCGCCGCCGGACTCGTTGCCGGCATTCCAGACATCAGAATCAAGGTGCGCGAGATGGAGACTGAGAACATGCGGTCCGCGCCAAGCTGGGACCGCCTGCATGCAGACATGGCTCGCATCTTCGCGCCGGATCAGCCGCCGCACCCCTGGGGCAACGACAGCGAATCGGAACCTGCGGCAAGAATCTGGGTCGTCAGCGCCGAGGGGACCTATGCGCTGTCGCTCAACGACTACGAGCAGTGGCGCTGAGTGAAACCGCGTCCAGTGCGCCGGCCGAAGTAACGTTGCCACGACTGCAAGCCTCGCCGATGAATCCGCACTCTGAAGTTTCCAGTCGCTGGCCGGCGATTGCGGCCGCAATTTTCGTCGGGGTGTGGGTGATCTGTGCGTGGAAGCCGTGGTTTCCGCAGGACTGGGCGCTGGAGAACGTGCTCTCGCTGCTGACGGCATGGTGGCTGCTGCGCCGCCATCGCCGCGCGCCGCTGAGCAACACCGCGTATGCCCTGCTGCTGGCATTCGGGGTCGCGCACGAGATCGGCTCGCACTTCACTTATGCCGAAGTGCCGTATGACGCACTGGCGCAATCGCTGTTCGGCATCTCGATCAGTGAACTACTCGGCGTGACGCGCAATCACTACGACCGACTGGTGCATTTCTCATTTGGGCTGCTGTGCTACCGGCCATTGGCCGAAGTGCTTCGCCCTCAGCTGATGGGCGCATCGAGCGCAGTACGCATCGTCGCGCCCGTCACCGTGGTCGCCACGATTTCGCTGATTTACGAGATGATCGAATGGTCGGCGGTCGAGGTGTTCGCGTCGGATCTGGGGCAGGCCTATCTCGGCACCCAGGGCGACATCTGGGACGCCCAGAAAGATTCCGTGCTGGCCTTGCTCGGCGCGTGCCTGGCGGCATCGCCCGCGATGATCCGGTGGCGCAGCAGCGCATGGCGCACACCGCCCTGAGCGGTCGTTCAGCCATCTCGTGACTGACCCAAGTCAACGCGTGCTCACAGACGACACACTAGCTTTATCAGGATCACGTGTTCACGGACTTTCCAGCCCGACACGCTGCTTCGCGGAGGAGATTTAAATGACGCCTTCAGACAGCATTCTCAGCGACGTTGCGGTTACCGTTGTCGTCGCAGACCGCAGTCGCGCGCAAATTTACCGCGGCGAGAACCGCAACGCCGTGCTGATCGAAGTGAATTCGCTGTCGCATCCGGACAGCCGTTTGAAAGACCAGGACCTAGTCAGCGACAGCCCCGGCCTGAGCGTCGGCGCTGCACGCCCGCAGGGCTCGGCCACTCAGGCTTACTCTCCGCATGAGCGCGAGGCCGAGCGGTTCGCCCACGAGATTGCCCAGCATCTGAGCGCGCTGCGCACCGCCAACCGGTTGCACCGTTTGTATCTGGTGGCCGAGCCGCATTTTCTCGGCCTGCTCCGCGCCGCACTGGACGCGCCGACGCAGAAACTGATCGCCGGCGACGTGCCGCATCGGCTGACCGATCTGGATCCCGCGGCCTTGCGCGAGGCGCTGCCGAAGCATCTGTGAGACGCAATTCAGGCAGATCTCCGCGATCCGGGCAAAGGCCGACGGATCAAGAGGGCACGTTCGCGTCGAGGCGCAGCATCGGTGCAACGTCTGATCAGGTGTTGATCGAGCCCTAGGTCATCTCCTGGGCCCCCATCCTGCGGAACCAGCCTGCACCCGCACCGGTGAATCAGGTACTGTCGGCGCATCGCGCTCCAGCGCAGAACAGACCGACACCGCATGCGCCTGATCACGATTCCGATGAGCCACTACTGCGAGAAGGCGCGGTGGGCGCTGGATCATGCGAACGTGGACTACGTGGAAGACGCGCACCTGCAGGTGTTTCACTACCGTGCGACGCGCGCCATCGGCGCGGGCGACTTTGTTCCGGTGCTGGTCGATGGCGCGAATGTGGTCGCCGATTCCACCACGATCCTGAAAGCGCTGGATGCGCGCTTGCCTGACGATCGCAAACTCTACCCCGCTGCGCTGCGCGCGGAGATCGAAGCCCTGGAGGAAAACTTCGACGAGCATCTTGGCGTCGAGACGCGGCGCTGGGTCTACTTCCATTGGAGCACGCTACCGGCGCGGCAAGTCATGGACATCGCGGGACAGGGCACACCGCGATGGCAGCAGGTTGTCGGCCCGATGCTGCTGCCCATGCTGCGGATCTTTCTGCATAAGCATCTGCGGATTTCGAGCGACAACGTTGCGCAAGGACTGCAGGTCATCACGGACAGTTTCGACCGGGTTGCCGAGCGCCTCAGCGACGGGCGTCCGTTCCTGTGTGGCGATCAGTTCACTGCGGCCGATCTGAGTTTTGCCTGCATGGCGGCGCCGGTGCTGCAGCCACGGGAATACGGCATCCGCCTGCCGACACTGGAGCAATGCCCCGCGCCGGCGCGCGTCGACGCCGAGCGTTTTCGTGCGCATCCCGCGGGGCAGTTCGGCCTGCGTCTGTTCAGGGAGCAGCGCCTGCGTCGCGGCGACGGTTCGTGTAACGAGCACGCGACCGGCACCGCGCCGGTTGATTAATCATCCGAATTGAAGAATGCCCGCCACGGCAACG
>JBFFJL010000236.1:0-6223 GCA_041555955.1 Nevskiaceae bacterium | reverse complement strand
GGCTGGTGCGCCGGCTGACGGGACTGCACGGCTGGCGCATTCCCGCGCTATGCGGCTTCGCGGTTGCAGTCATGGGGTTGATCAGCCTCGGCACCACCTACGGCAGCGGCTATGAAGAAACCCGGATGGCGCTGGAAGACCCAGAGACGCTGTCGTGGTTCTTCCCGCTGCTGAAGGCGCTGGCGACCGTACTGTCGTATCTGAGCGGGATTCCCGGCGGCGTGTTTTCGCCATCGCTGGCCGTGGGTGCAGGCTTGGGTGTTGATCTTTCGCGGCTGATCGACTTTGCGCCCGCGGCGGCGGTGACCCTGCTGGCGATGTCGGCGTATTTCGCCGGCGTCACGCAGACGCCGCTGACTGCTGCGGTGATCGTGTCCGAGATGACGCTGGACCAACGCCTGATCCTGCCGCTGATGGCGTCGAGCCTGCTGGCGGCGGCGGTGGCGCGACTGATCTGGCGCGACTCGCTGTACCGCGCCATGATGCGTGACATCCTGGCGCCACCGATCGAACCCGCGCCGCCACCGAAAGCCGATGATGCGGCCGCGGCTGCGCCGGCCGCCCCGGCACCGATTCCGGAACCGTCATCGGCGTCGGCGGAATCGGATTCGGATTCCAGCGAGCCGTCGACCGCAACGGACGATGGTCTGGCCGCACGGCCCGGAGCCGAGGCTGCGGCGGTAGATGCCGGATCCGATGCCGATGAGGCTTCGGAGCAGTCGGTCGCCGAGCCCGATCGGCCGCCGCAACCGCTGTAGTGCGTCGACGCCGGGGCTCCCGCAACGGGTCGCCATCAAGGTGTCGCAGTCGCAGCTGCCGTTGGTGAGCCAGCACAGCAGGGCGCCACAATCCGGCGAAAACGGCGAACAACTGGTTCGACTGGCGTAAGACTACTGCACTGTAATGTTCAAGGCACTGATTTAATTTGATTTTTATACTGGCATGATCGCTGCTGCCCCTGTTGCCGGTATTGGTTCGGCTTGGACCGTTTTCCAGGGGAGTACTCATGCAAGGTTTCGTAGTGATCGCAGCGGCCACCGGTTTGGCATTGGCCGCGTCCGGTTGTGTGATTCACGTTGGTCCTGACGAGGATTCGGGGTATCGATCCCAGCACCGCATCGAGAAGCAGGAAGTCCGCAATCGCGACGCCATCGGCCGCATGGCGCTGGGGACCTCGGTGTCCGCCGCGATGGACCAGCTCGGCGAGCCCGACTATTCGGACCTGACCACCGTTGACGGCAAGGAGCTGCGCATCCTGCGCTATCGCACGAATCGTGTGCACGCGGATGGCGATACCAGCCGTGACGAAACAACGCCGCTGGTCTTCGTCGACGGCAAGCTGGTAGGGACCGGCGAAATCGCCGCGGTCAAAGCGCTGGGCAATTGATCTGAGATGGTGGTGTCGCGGTCTCAGGTTTTGAGACCGCAGGGGCGTAAAACGGGTGCCGTGATCATGGATTGCGGAATACCTGATATGTCGAATCGCCCCGAAGCTGATGCGCTGAGCAACGAGTCCAACGCGGCTCCGCTGGACCTCTGTCTCGCTGTTTGCGAGCGGTTGGGGGAAGGCTATGTGATGGATGCCTGTTCCAGCGGAAGCCGCCGTGCAGCGTCGAGTGGTGAGGCCCAACGGCTGTCGTCACGGCCGGTGTGGCTGATCCGCTGTCCGGACGGAGGCTGTGTCGAAGTCCGTCCCGGTGATCGCGAATGGCTGTGCCGTGCAACGGCGTGGCCCAGCGTCGAGCGCATCGGTCTGCGTCGGACGTTCCAGCAGGATCTGGAAGTACGCGTGTCGCCGCAGCGCGGTACCGATGCACTGGCCGCCGATCTGCGGCGGCGTTTGTTCCTGCCCTACGCCAAGGCCTTGAGCGAGGCGCGTGCCAGCGTCCGGCAGTACCGGGCGGCGTGGCAGGCGCTGGACGATCAGCTGCATCGTGCCGGGCTGAATCTCCAGGACTCCCAGGTTGTCGGGCGGAGTGTGCAACTGCAGCGGCCCTATGCGCCGCTGGAGATCGGCGGCGTCCAGTTGCCGTCGGTCAGCTCCACGGTGGTCGTGATGCGCGAACTGACGCCGGTCGTCGGTGTCGACGTGCGCAATCTGTCGACGCAGGAAGCCGCCGAGCTGCATGTTTTTCTCGAAGGCATGCTGGCCCGCCGCACTCAGGGCCAGCTGCGGCTGTGTGCCTGACGCAAGCGCTTATTCGGCTGCCTCATCCGGCGTCGCTGTCAGCAGTGCGGCCACCGCTGCCGGCGCCGTGCGCTGGACATTGTGATCGCCTGTCATCTGGATGACTTTCCAGCCCCGGGCGCGGGCGCGTTCGGCTTGCGCGGCGAAGTCGTCGTTCTCGGCTTTCTGGCCCCCGGCCACGGTGAGGATGTAGGTGGTGTCGATCGCCGGCGGCTGTTCGTGGCACAGATGCAGCGGCTCGGTGACGGTCTTCAGCGGCTGCGGCACGTTCTTCGGCAGCGGATCGTTACGAGTATCGCGTGGGAACATCACGAAGCCATCGCGCGTCAGCTTTTCGAGCATGCCGGCGCGTCTGCGGTGAATGTCGAGCAGACTGTCGCCGTCGTCGGGGACGACCGCGTCCAGATAGACCATCCGTGCGATACGTTCGGGTACGCGGTCGGCGACGCCGGTGATGACCATGCCGCCGTAGCTGTGTCCGACCAGCGTGATGTCGTGCAGGTCTTCGTAGAGAATCACGTTCACCACGTCCTCGACGTGCGTCTCCAAGGTGATGTCCGGCGATGCCAGATGCACGCGCTCACCGAGTCCCGTCAATGTGGGGCGATAGACCGTGTGGCCTTGGTCGGTCAGGCGTCGGTCCAGCCCCTTGTAGGTCCAGCCACCGCCCCAGGCGCCATGCACCAGCACGAAGGTTTCGGCATGCGCCACGGGAAGCCACAAGGCACACAGCAGCAGCGCGGCAAGACTGCGAGAGCGCGTGAGGTTCATGACAAGGCTCTCCGTGCAGGTCCGCTGAGTGTCGGTTCAGGATGCGTTGCAGGCGGGCATTTTTTCCGCGCGCGGCGGCGCGTAGATGCTTTCGCGAATCCCTGCGGCGCTGACGCCGTCGAGATCGTTGACGATGTCGATCACCGCACGCGTCAGCGGCAGCAGTGACTCCTCATGCACCATGTTCAAGCGGTCTGCCGGATCGAACAGATACATCGGCGCGGTCAGGAAGCTGACGATCGGCGTCAACGGATGAAAGAACGCGGCGTCGGTCGGCGGATGCTTGCTGGCCGGAGACGGAAAACCCTCGAGGGGCATGATCAGTGAGCGTTCCAGCTTCTCCTTGCAGATTGCCCGCGCAACGCTTTGCTCCAGCTGCGGAATGAAACTGGTGAACCACCAGCGGACCTCGGGCTTGTCCGTTGGTACCAGTTTTCCGTCAGACACGCGTGCCTCGCGTGCGGCGTGTTCCAGATGAATCTCGGTGACGACGTGTTGCTGCAGGAAGTCGTTGCGCGTGTTGGCCATGTGATGCAGGCCGGCGCCGCCGGACATGTGCCCGCCGTTGAGCAGGAACAGCATGTTGTGTGGCCGTTGCGCCTGCGGAAGCTGCGACCAGTAATAGGCCTGGGCCAGGACCAGCGCGGTGCCGCTGGCGTCCTCGACCGCCGAGTTCCACGGGCCGTCGTGATGTGAGCCGATCACTATCCAGTCATCGGAACGGCCGGGCAGCGAGCCCAAAACATTGTGTGAAACGGCTGGCGCCTGCTTGCGTTGCAGACTGATGCGCGCGCGGGTCGGGGCTTCGGCCATGAAGGTCTTAAGGCGTTCACCATTGGCGCGGCTCAGGTACAGCCCCGGGATCGAACGTGGCTGGGCATCGTACGGGTTGTAGTACCGATCGGTTTCCCACGGGAAGTCGAGGATGCCGATGAAGCCGATCGCGCCCGCGGCGATCTCCGGGTCCATGATTTTCTGGAAGCGCACGCTCATCGGCAGCACCTGCGTCAGCGTGTCGAACTCACCGCCGGGGTCGTAGGCCCAGGTTGCGACTTCGTCGCGCATCTGGCGTTGCGGCCAGGCCAGCAATTCGAGGCCCACCACGGCGATCTTGCCGGCAGCGTGCGACCCCGGTTGCGGCGACAACACCAGTTCGCCCTCCAGTGCCGCGGCGCTGGCCGACAGCGGTACCGGCCAGGATTCGAGTTCAAGCACGTGATCGGCATCGTTCTCATGCCAGATCTGCAACGACCACTGTTGCGGCTCCCAGCGCACAACGTCGATTGGATCCAGCTGCACGTCCTGCAGGCCGAACTCGTTGAATCGATCGCGCAGCCAGTGCTCGGTCCACGCATCCGCCGGGTACCCCGGTCGACGCAGGCCCTGTTTTTCGATCTGTTCGATCCAGTCCATCACCACCTGGGACGGGGCAAGCTGGGGCGATGCCGCCGCGGTTGCGGCGATGGACTGTGGCGCATGGGCTGCCCCGACACAGATCAACGTCGACGCGATTAGCGGGCCGAGCTTGATGAATGGAGTCGCCATGATCAGCTGCCGAAGGTGTAGCGGAACGATCCATAGATCGTCCGTGGGGCATCGACACCTTCAGCGTCGATTCCTGGAATGAGCTGTCCGTGGCGAATCGTGATGCGCTCGTCCGTGAGATTTTCGCCCTGCAGGCGGAACGCCCAACCTTGGAGAACATTGCCGAAGCCAATCGTTGCGCGCCAGCGCAGGACGTTGCTCTGCTCGAAACGGTCGTCGAGCGAGGTGTCGGTAAACTGCTGCGACTGATAGTCGAAGCCTCCACCGATCTGGATCCCCAAGCCACTGGATGACAACGGAAGCGTCACCATGCCAAGCATGGTCGCCGTATATTTCGGGGTCAGCGGGAACGGCATTCCAGTGACATCGCAGAGTGGATCCGAGTCGCCGTCGGTGTTCTTGTTGTCGGGCGCGCAGGCATTGTTCGTGAAGTCCAGATACTCGGTGTCGTTCAATCCAAAGGTGGAGAACAACGTAATCCATTCTGTTGGCAGCCAGGTCATGTCTGCTTCGACACCTTGAGAACGTGCCTTGGCCGCGTTCTGCACCATAGTGGTCCCCAGGCCGATGCCGGAGCTGGTGGACTGGCTGACAAGGACCTGGAAATCATTCACATCCAGACGGAACAGGGACACGTTGAAGCGCATGCTCCCGTCCAGCAACGTGGACTTGAAGTCCAGTCCCCAGTCAATCGCCGTCTCGGGTTCAAAGTCGAGCGTTCCGGGTGATCCGTCAAATGAAAATGCATTGAACCCGCCGCCGCGGAAGCCCTTGGCCCAGTGCAGAAAGATGCCGAAGTCGTCGCCAGGTTCGAAGTTCAAAGACACCCGGTGCGCAACGTTATCCTCGGAACGGTTCAAGTCATGCTGGTATTCGGTGACCCCCAGAAGCGGAAGCAGGATCGAGGGGCTCGAGGAGTAATACTGATTGAGCTGCGCTTTCTTGGTTTCGTGATTGAACCGGATGCCGTACTCGACACCCCATACCGGATTCAGTTGCCACTTGAACTGTGAGAATGCTGCACTGGCCTCGGCCTGTTGGTCGAAATCCTGGGTGACTTCTTCGGTGTAGTCGGAGTTGGTGTTCTGGAATATCGCCGGAATCAACGGATAGACCAGACTGAGCAACGCCTGCGCCGGACTGGGTACCGGGCTGCCGTTCTGCGACGCCTGCGAAGCGATCAGCAGATCAAGATAGGACAGGCCGAAGCGGAACACGATTCCGTCGCCTTTGATATCTCGACCTTGATAGTAGAGACCGCCCAGGACTTCGCTGTTGCCCAGATCCAAGCCAAACAAATTGTTAAGGCCGAGCAATCCATCGAGCTGCGGTGACTGCAGCCGCAGCTCTCCAGTCACCGTCGGTGACGTGTCCTTGTCGGCAGCGAAGATCGCGGGTGCCGGCGTTGCATCGGTATCCAGGGCTGCGTCGTCGCGCAGCACCGAATAACCGCCAAGGGCGGTCACGCTCCACTCGCCAATGTCGTATTGCCACTCGGCGTTATAGGTGTCTATCGCGACGTTGCGGAAATCTTTATCGTCAATGGTGTTGACGTTGTTGCCGCGGATGAAGTCCGTGTTCGGTTCATAGCGGCGGATGGCGGCAGCGAGCGTGTCCGTTGGGTTGTACATTTCGAGCCCTGCGCCGCTCAACTCAACCTTGACCGTCTCTGCCGACAGCTTCAGACGAGACCCCGCCAGGTCGACGAAGTCGAGCTTG
>JBFFJL010000235.1:0-6226 GCA_041555955.1 Nevskiaceae bacterium | reverse complement strand
CCGAGCAGGCTTTGTTCCATTTGCGCGGCAGCCAGTTCGTTTTCGAGCACCGCAATAATTTGTTCGCGTTCGGCTTCAACCCCAGTGCCGGACCCGGTCTGACCTTCGTCACGCTGCCCGCGGTGTTTGCATCGATGCCGGGCGGCGACCTCTTTGGCGTGCTGTTCTTCTCACTGCTCGCAATCGCCGCGCTGACCTCGGCAATCTCGATCCTCGAACCGATGGTCTCCTACTTCGTCGACGAACACGATGCCTCCCGCCACAAGACCGTGATCTACGCCGGCCTGGTCTGTTTCGCGCTGGGCGTCCCGGCATCGCTGTCGTTCGGCCTGACCGCGGGCTTCACCATTGCCGGCAAGAACTGGTTCGATCTGATGGACTTCCTGGCCAACAACATCATGCTGCCGCTGGGCGGCCTGTTGACGGCGATCTTTGTCGGCTGGGTCTGGAAGGGCGCGGTCCACGCGCTGCGCAATGACGGCACGTTGCGGCTGAGCTGGGCACCGCTATGGTTGCTGGTGCTGCGCTTCGTGGCGCCGCTGGGCATTCTGTGGATCATGCTGTCGGCACTGTTCGGCTGAACTGCTCCCTTTACCGACCGGACCCGTTAACGCCATGGAACGTTTCTTCTCCGCGCTCGACACGATCAACGCCGTCATGCTGGGCGTGCCGACGCTGCTCGGCCTGCTGTGCGTTGGCATCATCTTCACCGTCTGGACGCGCTTCGGTCAGTGGCGTTCGCTGACGCACGGCGTGCAACTGGTGCGCGGCAAGGTGCCCGGCGTCTCGGGTCACGGCAAAGGCGCGTTGACGCATTTCCAGGCGCTTTCCGCGGCGCTGTCGGCCACCGTCGGGCTCGGTAACATCGGCGGCGTTGCGATCGCCGTGTCGATCGGCGGCCCCGGCGCGGTGTTCTGGATGTGGGTGGTCGGCATCGTCGGCATGGCACTGAAAACCACGGAAGTGACCCTGGCGATGCTGTTCCGCAATACCCATGACGTCGAGAATCCGCACGGTGGGACCATGTGGGTCGCCAAGAAGGGCTTCGCCGAGATCTCACCCAAGCTGGCCACGGCCGGCGCAGTGGCCGGTGCCGCGTTCACGATTCCGCTGATCCTGTTCGGCATCACCGGCGGCAATATGTTCCAGGCCTGGAACGCGGCGGAAATCGCGCGTGCCTACTTCAGCGTACCGACCTGGATCTCGGGCCTGATCATGGCGGTGGTCGTTGGCGCGGTGATTCTCGGCGGGATCAAGCGCATCGGCCACTTTGCCGGCGTGCTGGTGCCGCTGATGTGCGGCATTTACGTCGTCGCCGCGCTGTACGTGCTGGCCAGTCACCTTGCGGAGATCCCCGGCATCTTTGTGTTGATCTTCAAGAGTGCGTTCACTCCGTCCGAAGCCGGCGGAGCCTTTGTTGGTGCCAGCGTCGGCACTGCCTTCATCTTTGGCATGAAGCGCGCGTTGTTCTCGTCGGAGGCCGGCCTGGGCTCGGCGCCGATCGCGCACTCTGCGGTCAGAACGCCGGAGCCGGTCACCGAAGGCGTTGTCGCCGGACTCGAACCGTTCATTGACACCATCGTCGTCTGCACCATGACCGCGCTGGTGATCCTGATCACTGGCGTATGGAATCGCGGCCCGGTGGTCACCTGGGACAGCCCGCCCGCGCTGGTGCAGTCGGCCAGCGGCCAGTGGCAGCCGGAAGGGCTGAGCCTGTCCGCAGACTCGGCCCACTCGCTGAACGATGGCGATCAGGTCTTTCTGGTGGTCGAGAACAATGACGGCACTCGCGCCAAGCTGTTCGGCACGGTAGCGGGTGAGCCGGCCCAGCGCCGCGTCGACTGGCGCGGCCTGGGGTCGCCGGCGCAGGTCATCGAAGCCGGCATCTTTGCCGACTACCCGGGTTCGACGCTGACAGCCAAGGCGTTCGACAGCGTGCATCCAGGACTCGGCCAGTGGATGGTGTCTCTGGCAGTGTGGCTGTTCGCGATCTCGACCATGATTACCTGGAGCTACTACGGCGAGCAGGGCGTGGTCTATCTGGTCGGTGAGCACTGGGTCAAACCGTATCGACTGACCTGGTGCGTGCTGATCTTTGTCACTTGCCTCGGCTTCATCCGCACCGATGTCGAACTCGACACGGTATCGACCGTGGCATTGGGCTTCATGCTCGCGATCAATCTGCCGACCATGCTGATCCTCGGCTACAAAGCGATGCACGCCTACCGCAGCTATTTTCAGCGATACGAAGCCGGAACCCTGGGCGCGTCACGGCATCCACACGAGCACGCCGACGCGTCGAAATGAATCCGCCGGGATGCAGTGTCATATGCACCCGGCTTCACCCGGTAGACTGAAGCCACATGCAACCCCCTATCCCTGAACATCGCTCGGCCGATCGCATCGGCATCCTGCTGGTCAACCTCGGCACGCCGGACGCACCGCAGGCGGGCGCAATTCGGCGCTACCTGCGCAGTTTTCTGTGGGATCCGCGTGTGGTCGAGATTCCGCGCGCACTCTGGTGGATGATTCTGAATCTGGTGATTCTGCCGCTGCGACCGCGCAAGCTGGTGCATAGCTATGCGTCGATCTGGACGCCGCAGGGTTCGCCATTGCTGGCCATCGGGCGGAATCTGCAGCAGGCGCTGCAACAGCGGCTCGGCGAGTCGGCGGCTGTCGAACTGGCCATGCGCTACGGCTCACCCGGCATCGACACCGGTATCGCCGCCTTGCGCGAACGCGGCGCCAACAAGCTGTTGGTACTGCCGCTCTACCCCCAGTATTCGGCCACCACCACGGCTTCCGTGTTCGATGCCGTTTACGCCGTGCTGCGTGAGCAACGCTGGCCGCCGGAGTTGCGCACGATCAACAGTTATCACGACCGCCCGGACTACATCGACGCGCTGGCCGCCTCGGTACGCCGGCACTGGGACACTCACGGCCGCGGCGACCTGCTGATGATGTCGTTTCATTCGATCCCGTTGCGCTGCCTGGAACTTGGCGACCCCTACTACTGCCACTGCCGCAAGACCGCGCGGCTGCTCGCCGAAGCCCTGTCGCTCGGGCCCGAGCAATACCGCATCAGCTTCCAGTCACGCGTCGGTCGAGCCAAGTGGTTGCAGCCATATACCGACAAGACGGTGGTCGAGCTCGCCCACGACGGGGTGCGTACGCTGGATGTGATCTGCCCCGGCTTCGCGGCAGATTGTCTGGAAACCCTGGAAGAAATCGCACTGCGCTACGCGCAGGATTTCAAGCAGGCCGGCGGTCAGCAGTTGCGCTACATCCCGGCGCTGAACGATCAGGCCGCGCATGTCGATGCCCTGTTGAGCCTAGTTCAGCAGTACCTGCAAGGATGGGGCGACAACGCGCCGTCAGCAACGGACGCGGCATTTCGCGATGCCCAGGCCGCGGCTGCGGTCCCGGTGCTGTACGCCTGAACGCCTGAACGCCTGAACGCCTGAACGCGGAGAAGTCTCCCGCGCTTCAGTCCGGGCTGTGGCTGGCGGACGCGGACCGACCGAGCGCCACGATAACACTGGCGCGCAGCACGACCTCGCCGATGATGCCATCCCCATCGATTTCAGCGTCCATCCAGCGATAGCGTGCATCGACGCCGAAGCCGACACGGCGACTGAACGCCGCTGGAAATGACTGCAGCCCGCCACCGAACGCCAGGAACGGCCCCTCACGATCGAGGCCTGCATGGTCCAGCTTGTCGTTGGCATAGCCGAGGCCGATGCCGACGTAGCGCGACAGCGACGCCGCTCGCGAGTAATAGAATTGCGTATCCAGCTGGTACGCGGACTCGGTCCACTGATTCGGATCGTTCGGCGCATCCGCATCAAAGCGCTGCCGCTGCACCCCGGCTTCGATCGTCCAGAAACGGTTCAGGGGCACGCCCACTGCAGCAAAGAAACCCACACCGTTGCAGCTGTCGCGCGCACTATCCGACACGACATACGTCGGCCCTGCGGCGATCGTCAGCGGCATGTGCTCCGTCGCATCCTGAGCCTGCACGCCGGTCGCGACCCCCAGGAACAGCGCGGTAGCCAGCAATGGCCGGAGCTTCATCGATTATTTCCCCTTGTTTTGACACGCAGCAGCCACCAAATGCATCTACCTGAGACAGGCAGCGGAACCTGCGAAACGATGCACCGCTATTATACGGGCCCAAAAGTCATGAACATCTGAAAATGCCGGACGGGTTTATCGAGACTTACCTGCTGTTCCTGGCCAAGGCGATTACTGTCGTTGTCGCAATCGGCGCTCTGGTGACGTTGATCGTCAATGCGGCGCGTCAGGTCGGCGCATTGCGCGGACACGAACGCCTCGACGTCAACAACCTCAACGATCGCTTTCACGACCTCGGCGACACTGTGCGCGATGCTGTTTCGTCCGAAGCCGAACGCAAGAAGCTGCACAAGCAGCGGCGCGCCGAAGACAAGGCGAGGCGCAAAGGCAAAATCGATGAAACCGCACGGCGACGCATCTATGTGATCAACTTTGACGGCGATCTGCACGCCAACGCAGTCGACAACCTGCGAGAGGAAGTCAGCGCAGTGCTCCAGGTCGCGGCGCACGGCGACGAAGTCTTGCTGCGGCTGGAAAGCGAGGGTGGCGTCGTCCATGGTTACGGCCTTGCCGCCTCACAGCTGGCGCGCATTCGCAGCCGAGACATCACGCTGACGGTCGCCGTCGACATGGTTGCCGCCAGCGGTGGCTACATGATGGCCTGCGTCGCCAACAAGATCATCGCGGCGCCGTTTGCGATCGTCGGCTCGATCGGCGTGGTCGGCCAGCTGCCCAACTTCAGCCGCCTGCTCAAACGCCTCGACGTTGACTATGAACTGCACACGGCTGGCCAGTTCAAACGCACCTTGACGCTGTTCGGTGAAAACACTGAGGCCGCGCGGCAGAAATTCCGTGAGGAACTGGAAGAAACACACGTACTGTTCCGCGACTTCGTCATCGAACACCGGCCGCAGTTGGACCTGGACCGCGTTGCCACCGGTGAACATTGGTTCGGCCGCCAGGCATTGGAACTGAAGCTGGTCGACGCCCTGCAGACCAGCGACGACTATCTGCTCGAGAACTGTGAACAGGCGGATTTGATCGAACTGAAGTTTCACCCGCACAAGTCTCTTTCCGACCGCCTGTCGCGCGGCTTTGCGCGACTGGGGCTGGGCCTGCGCCGCGGCCTGCAGGACACCGCCGGCCGCCGCTGGAACTGACGCCTGACAACAGCCCCATTCATTCGAGGAGACCTGCAATGCACCTGACCAGCAAGTCATTTCAGCCCAACGGGCGTATTCCCGGTCGCTGCGCGTTTGCGGTCCAGGCACCGCATGGGCATGTCCGCCTTGCCGCCAACCGCAATCCGCAACTGCAGTGGAGCGGCGCACCGGCCGGCACCCGCAGTTTCGTCCTGACCTGCATCGACACCGACGCGCCGACGCAGCCCGACGACGTCAACCGGGAAGGCCGCATCGTCCCAGCCGAGCTGTTGCGGGCCGAATTCGTGCACTGGCTGATGGTCGACATTCCACCGCAGATCACCGAAATCGCCGAAGGCGCATGCTCCGAGGGCGTCACCGCCAAAGGCAAGACCGCACCAGCCGGCCCCGAGAGCACACGTCAGGGCGTCAATGACTACACCGGCTGGTTTGCCGGCGACGCAGCGATGGGCGGCACCTATCTGGGTTACGACGGCCCATGCCCGCCGTGGAACGACGCACGCATCCACCACTACACCTTCGAGATTGTGGCGACCGATCTGGAACGCTGCGCGGTGGGCAATGGTTTCACTCTGGCGGACCTGAGGCAGGCCCTGGAAGGGCACGTCCTGGCACGCGCGAGCCTGCGCGGACGCTACAGCCTCAATCCCGCCATCCGCCTGCGCTGAGCGCGGTCGACCTGAGACGACCACGCGCATCCTGAAACTCCGCCGCCGATCGGCGGTCTTAGCCGCGCTGCCATCGCCGGCAGCCCGACGAACAAGGAACCCGATGTCCAAAGAATTTGCCGTCAAGATCTTCGGCCCGGTGGCTGTTTCGGCCTCGGTCCTCGCCGCTGCCCTGCTGCTGTCCGGCGCGCCGCCCGCGGCACACGCCGACATCCCGGCCACCGCCGCCTCTCCGGCGATGGCATCGATGACACCGTCACTGGCACCGATGCTGAAGCAGGCCACGCCCGGGGTGGTCAACATTTCGGTAACCGGGGCGAT
>JBFFJL010000234.1:0-6230 GCA_041555955.1 Nevskiaceae bacterium | reverse complement strand
GCCGGATGCAACTTGTCGCCATCCAGCGCATGCGACAGCGCCTTGACCACGTGATCCTGCCCCATGACATCCGGAAACTGACGGGGGCGGTACTTGCGTGCGAGTGCGAGGTAGCTCATAGCTTCAGTTTCCAGCTTCCGGTTCCCAGTTTCCAGTCAGCGGTCGTGCATCACTTCTGGAAACCGGAAACTTCCCAACTGGAAACAGCGTTATGGCGGTAGCCCGCACCAGCTGACTCCGGCACCCGGCGACACCGCTACCGTTGCTCCCTTCCGGGCCTAGCGGAGTTCACAGCTTGCCGTCGCGGAGGGCCGGCACGGGCCACCATAGACGTTGCGCATTCCCCGAGGGGGCCTGCGAAAGGACGCGAAGTGTGCCCGAAAACACTGATGGACTCCAGCGCTACGCGCACGGCGCGCCGAATGGTGCTGCTCAGCGCCGACGCAGCGCCTGCTGCTCGCTCAATGTCAGGGCGACTTTGTTGCGCAGATATGCCGGCGCCAGTGCGTCAGCATCCATTCCGCCAGACTGGCGCAGTTGCTCCAGCGCAATCATCACCAGCGCACGCGCATCCGGCAGGGCCGCGCCGTCGACGCTGGTCAGCTGCACGCCGCACGCCGCGCGCAGCTGCGCCTCGTACGTGCCCCAGCCAGTGCCGACTGCAGCCCAGCGACCGTCGCCGACCGGCTGCACGGCGTCCGGTGCAAGGACCTGCGGCGGCGAAATCGCGACCGGCATGCCGTGCTCGTCGGCACGATAGGTGGCCCAGTACACCTCGTTCATGCGCGCATCGATCGCGCAGAGGACCTGCGCCTGCCCCGCATCCAGCACCGGCTTGGCCAAGGCCGCCAGCGACGACACACCGACCACCGGCCGATCCAGCGCCAGTGCCAGTCCCTTGACCACGCCGACACCGATGCGCACGCCGGCAAAACTGCCCGGGCCGATGCCACAGGCGATGGCGTCCAGCTGTGCGAAACCAATGCCCGCCTGCTGCATCAGCGCATGCACCATCGGCATCAGCAACTGCGTATGCGAGCGGCCCGCCACCACGTGCTGCCCAAGGACGGCTCCATCGATTGACAGAGCAACCGAGCACGCCTCAGTCGCGGTATCCAGCGCGAGCACCTTCACACTGCGTCCCTCAACTGCGTGAGCCAGTCCCGCACCGCGGCGGCATCACGCACGATCGGCATCCGCGGCAACGCTGCCAGCACGCGCTGGCCGTAGGATTTTCCGGTCAGACGCGGATCGCACAACATGATCAAACCGCGGTCGTCCGGATCCCGAATCAGGCGACCGACGCCCTGACGCAGCGTCACGATCGCTTCCGGCAGCTGCAGCTCGAAGAACGGCTTGCCACCGCGTGCGCGGATCGCGGCCAGCTTGGCCTCGAACACGGGGTCACCCGGGGCCGCAAACGGCAGGCGGTCGATGATCACCACGCGCAGCGCACGTCCGCGCACGTCGACACCTTCCCAGAAGCTGCTGGTGCCCACCAGCACCGCGTTGCCGTCTTCGGTAAAGCGATCGAGCAAGGCCGAGCGACCCTCCTCGCCCTGGACCAGCACCTGCATCGGCAACACCGCGCGCAGACGCTCGGCGATGATGCGCAGCGCGCGGTGGCTGGTGCACAACACGAACGCACCCCCGCCTGCGGCTTCGATCAGTGGCTGGGCTGCGTCGGCGACCGCCTCGGCGTAGCCCTGCATGTTCGGATCGGGCAAGCCACGCGGCAGATACAGCTGCGCTTGCCGCGGAAAATCGAACGGGCTGTCGAGACACTGCGTGCGCGCATCGTCCAGGCCCAGCGCCCGTACGAAATGCCCGAAATCGCCGGCTGCGGCCAAGGTCGCCGAAGTGAAAATCCACGCGCCGGGATAGGTCGCGCGCATGCGCTGGAAGCCGTTGGACAGATCAATTGGCGTCGCATTGAGGCTGCCACCGCGCTGCTGGGCTTCGACCCAGCGCACCTCCTCGGACTCGTCTGCCACACCCTCCGCCGTACCCGCGTCAGCGGACCGACTCGCCACATCCGCCAACACGTGCATCCAGCTATCGCGAATCTGCGCGCAGCGCTCCAGCACCGCCGCCAGTTCGGCATTGCGTTCCTCCAGCGGCAACAACAGCGCATACATCTCGTCGAGCGACTGCCGCACCCGTGCCAGCGAGATTTCCCCCTCGGCGGCATTGCGCAACTGCTGCAGCGTCTGGCGCCCGCGCATCAAGACGAAGCAGCGTTCCAGCATGCTCACGTCGGCCGACAGGCGCTGTGCGCACTCGATGACATCCCCCAAATCGCCACAGTTCTGCGCTTCGAGCTGCGCATCACGCGCCAGTTCCTGCAGCTGCCGCGTCGAGACGCGCTTGCCGAAAAACTGTGCAGCCAGTTCCGGCAGCTGATGCGCCTCGTCGACGATGACGGCGTCCGCGCCGGAGAGGATCTGACCAAAGCCGTTGTCCTTCAGCAGGAAATCGGCAAACAGAAGGTGATGGTTGATCACCACCAGATCGGCGGCCTGGGCATTACGTCGCGCGCGCGCGACAAAGCATTTTTCGAAATCCGCGCAGCGTGCGCCAAGACAATTGTCAGCGGTCGATGTGATCTGCCGCGTCAGCGGATCGTCGTCGCGAAACTCTCCCAGCTCCGACAGTTCGCCTGCATCCGTACGCCTTCCCCACTCTTCGATCTCGCGCAGGCGATCGAATGCCCAGCGTAGTGCAGGCTGCTGGCGCGCACGCTTCATCCGGTACAGACACAGATAATTCGAGCGCCCCTTCAACAACGCGACACGCACCGGCGCCGCAAGGGCTTCGCGCACACGCGGCAGATCGCGATGGAACAGCTGGTCCTGCAAGGTGCGGGTCCCGGTGGAGATCACCGTCCGCCGGCCCGACAGCAGCGCCGGAACCAGATAGGCGTATGTCTTGCCGGTGCCGGTGCCGGCCTCGACGATCAGCGCAGCGCTGTCCTCCAGCGCCGACGCCACACTGTCTGCCATCTGCTGCTGCGCGGCGCGCGGCGCGAAGCCGGCAACCCGCTGCGCCAGCGGGCCGTCACCGCTGAGCATTGCGGCGGCGTCTTGTGCGCTCACCGACCGGGATAAGCCGACAACGATTGCTCCAATGCCTCGACTTGTCGCGCTGCATCTGCAGCGCCAGCGTTATCACCCTGCGCCGCACGTGCCGCGCGGATCGTGCGCCAGTTGTCCAGCTGAACATAGGCGTTGCCACGGGCCAGGGCATTGGATTTGCTGCAGACGTTCTCGGCCTGGACGTAGTTGTTCTGAGCCAGATAGGTCTTGCCCAGCAGCGACCAGACGAAAGGGTTGCGCGGCTCGATGCGGATCGCACGTTCCAGCGAGGCCGCCGACTGATCCGGGCGCCCTGCGTCAAGAGCGGCACGAGCCTGCCGCATCAATGCGGTGACCGCTTCGCCACTCACGGCCTCTGAAGTCTGCGGCGGCGCTGTCGCCGGCGCACTGACGCCAGTGTCCGGAGTCGATGGTGATTCGACCGGAGGCGCCGGATAGCTCACGATCGGCGGCTCGGGATACGGCCAGATCTGCTTGTCACCCTGGGTCGTCACACACGCGGCCAGCGCCATCGTCGCGACCACGATCAACAGTCTGCGCAACAGCATCAGCATCTCGTCAATTCAAGGAGGCGGTAGTGTATCCGCACAGCGAATTGCCCGCGGCACGGCTGCAGTACCTCAACGAAAGATGCTGCGCCACCACGAACTTGGGTCAAACGGGCGCGCATCCGCACACGGCGCCCAGTCCTCGGGCGCCGATCCACGCGCAAACGGCACCGCTTCCGCGCCCGCACAGTGATCGTCCGCGCGCAGGCCTGACGCCGGGTCGACCAGCACTTCGTCAATATCGGCCGGCGGGACCGGATCAAGACTCTGAACCCCGATGTCGTTCATGATCCGCGCCCAGATCGGCAGGGCTCCGGAGGACCCGGACAGGCCGGTCGGTTGATTGTCGTCACGCCCGACCCAGATCACGCCGACGCGGTCTCCACCGAAGCCGGCAAACCAGCTGTCACGGTAGTCGTCGGTGGTGCCGGTCTTGCCGGCGACGACAGTTTCTGCCGGCAGAACCGCGTGGACCCCGCGACCCGTTCCACGCGCCACCACCTGGCGCAGCGCCCAGCCGGTCAGATAGACCGGCGCGTCACCCAGCGTCTGGCGTACCTGAATCGGGTACCGTGACAACGGCTGGCCTTCCTTGGTCTGAACTTCGCGGATCGCCAGCAACGGCGCCTGAAACCCGCCCGCAGCCAGGGTCGCGTACATCTGCGCGACTTCCAGCGGCGCGATCGGAAGCGCACCCAGCAGCATCGATGGCAGCGCCGGTGCGTCGCCGGAATAGCCGGCGGCGTGCAAGGTTCGCATGACCGCTTCGAGACCGATATCGAGCCCCAGCCGCACGGTCGGAAGATTCATCGACTCGGTCAGCGCCAGGTACAGCGCTTGCGACCCATGCAGCTTGCGGTCGTAGTTCTTGGGGCTCCAGATCTGACCGTTGGGCAGCCTCAGCTCGATCGCCTCGTCTGCCAGCGGCGTGACCAGGGTGTAACGGTTCTGCTGCGACAGTGCGGTCAGATAGACGAAGGGTTTGACCAACGATCCGATCGGCCTTTGCGTATCGAGGGCGCGGTTGAATCCGGAATAACGCACCTCGCGGCCACCCACCAGCGCCAGCACCTCGCCACCCTCGGCGCTGACGACGACACCAGCGGCCTGCAGCGTGCCATCGGCGAGTTTGCGCGCGCGTTCCAGCTCCGGCAGCGTCTCGACGATGCGGCGCTCGGTCGCTTCCTGCGCACGCGGATCCAGCGTCGTGAAGATGCGCAGACCCTCGTCTGTCAGATCCTCTTCACGATACTGGCCACGCAGCTGACGTTTCACCAGGTCGACAAACGCCGGATAACGCTCAACACCACCACTGCGGCCGGTATCGACGCCCAGCGGCGCCAGCAGCGCACGCCGATACGCGGCTTCATCGATCAGTCCTTCTTCACGAAACACCCCCAGCACCAGATCGCGGCGCTCTTTGGCGCGCTGCGGATTGCGGCGAGGGTTGTAGTACGACGGTCCCTTGACCAGGCCGACCAGCAACGCGGTCTCTTGCGGCTGCAGCTCGGACAGTGGCTTGTTGAAGTAGAACTGAGCCCCCAGTCCAAAGCCATGAACCGCGCGGCCGCCGTCCTGCCCGAGGTGCACCTCGTTCAGGTACGCCTCCAGAATCTGGTCCTTGCTGTAATGACGCTCGATCAACAGCGCCATGAAAGCTTCGTTGATCTTGCGGGCCCAGGTCTGGCGGCTGGTCAGAAAGAAGTTCTTGATCAACTGCTGGGTGATCGTGCTACCGCCCTGCACCACCCGCCCGGCACGCAGATTCGCCACCATCGCGCGCAGGATTCCGCGCGGGCTGACGCCGATATGGCTGTGAAAATGCCGGTCCTCAACCGCGACCAGCCCCTTGGGCAGCAGCGCAGGCACATCCTGCATTCGCAGCAAAACCCGGTCCTCGCCCTGCTGCGGATAGATGCTGCCGATCAGCATAGGGTCCAGACGCACTATCGCCGGAGACGCAACACCATCAAGGCTGCGCAAGCTGCTGATCGTATTGCCAGAAAACCCGATGGACAGGCGCATAGCAGCCTGCGGGCCATCCCAGAAATCAAATGCACGGATGTGGATATCGACACGCCCCCGCCCCGGCATATAGCTGCCCGTGGTGGCCAAGTGCGGATCCTCGCGATAACCGAGGCGACCCAGTTCGTGCAGCAGCACGTTCTCGCTGACCGGCAAACCGGCATACAACTCCATCGGCGCGGCAAACACCTGCGCGGGCAGCGCCCAGCGCGCACCGGCAAAGCGCTCGCGAATCTGACGGTCCAGCCCAAGCAGATAGACGCTGAACACTGCGATCATCACGCTGATCAGCACGATCAGCGGGGCAATCCAGCGGACTCTATGGGTGGTCGCACGCGCCCGCGACTTGGACTTGGGTTTCGGTCGTGCCATAAGGGCGCGCAGTTTAGAGCATCGACCCGTCGAAGTGCTCGCCGCCGCCCCATAACCTGAAAGAGATCAAAAGATTCCACCCAAATCAAAAAGGGCCCGGCAATCCCTGCCGGGCCCTGATACCGATTCAGGCACTCAAGTCTCGATTAGAAGCTGTAAATCACCGAAACACCGTACTGGGTGTCCTTGT
>JBFFJL010000233.1:0-6241 GCA_041555955.1 Nevskiaceae bacterium | reverse complement strand
GGGATCGATTGGCGTTCCGCGTGAAACATTCAAAAAAAGGCCCCAATTATTGGGGCCTTTTCGTCGGTGCGGCGGAGACATCAGTAATGCAAAGCAGACGGCTGCGTCAATCTGGATCCGCGCCCATGCGGCCGGCGCCATGAACTTCGGGCTGGATTTTTGATTCACTGTTCTTGGGAAACATCTTTTCCAGTGCGGCAACCTGGCCCCGCAGCTCCGCCGCCTCGGCGAGGGCCTCGCGTTCTGCCTTGTGAGCGTTTGACACCGTTTCGCTCAGACGCGTGAGTTCTGACTCCAACTGTGTGACGCGGCCCTCTGCGGTTGCCGCCCGCGTAGTCGCCTGTGTTGCGGCTGACTGCTGTTCGGACAAGTTAACGGTCGCGCGTTGCAGCTCGACCTCGAGCCGATCGATCTCGTTGATCGCATCATTAAGGTCAGCATGGGCACTGCTGATGCGTTCGCGAGCGTCCGCCTCGATTCGTTCGACACGTGCAGCCGCATCTTTGTCCACGCGAGAGAAGATTGCCGCCGCCATCTTCGTGGCGAGATCTGCACTCAGCTGAGAAAGGTCAGAGGGCAGTTCGGCTGCCTTTCTGGCTTCGGCCTTCCGGCGATCGAGAATTACGGGGAGATATTTGTGAATCGTGGCCAATGATCCGCCGCCGAGCATTGCACCAACTTTTCTGACCGTCGGTACTTCTCCTTCAGCCTCCAGCTGGTCAACTGCCTGCTCGATTGTTTCGGGTGTCGCTTTTGTCGTCATGTGTGACCTCTGTAACGTAATTGGTGTAACGGCAGTAACGCTGTAACGTCATGTAACGGCGCTACTCCAATAGCGGTATCAAGGAATTTCGAACCTGAAGGCGTCGATCTCCATTGGTTCCTGGTCGCGCGCGGCAGGCGCCGCCGCCGCGTGTGATCGGGAGCCCGAAGCCACGTCGTCGAGCACGGGTCACCCGCAGGGCCGCAGTGCAGCGAAGGACTGGCACCGTGGAATAAATGGAGGGGACCCGCGCGGGCGCGGGGAGGCGGCCGGTTATGCCGCGAAAGGCCAGTTGGCGCGCGCGAAGCAAGTGGCAAGGAACCGCCCCGCTGAGTTACTGACTCCAACAGGCTGAACAGTCTTTACTGGGCAGTGCTGCCGAAATTCGCTACGCTGATTTGCCAATCTCGGAGGGTTCGAGGATGTCATGGCTGGATGAGATCAAGGGTCGTGCTGCGCTTGATGGTCGTTGGTTCCATGTGCAGCAGGCCTTGCGCATGAGGGCGGGTGACTTGAAGCGCACCGCCGACAACATGGAGCAGCTTGTCTGGCAGCAGTTGGACGGACTGGATACCCTGGACGAGCTCCGGGAGTCCTATCGATCCTTGAAACTACTTGCCGGGCGTCTGGGGTCACTTTCTGCGTCAATTCGTGCGGCACATGAAGCAGGCGGAACCCTTCGCCAGTTCGGTGACGCCCGCAAAATTCCACTGCCACCACCTCCAGAATTGTCTCTGGAAATTCCCCTGATCAACTATCGCTGGCGGGAAGAGCTACCGCCGGTCCAATGATTGGAGTGCGCTCTGGGTGCGCGGCCGGTATGCCATAGCTCCCGACGTCTCCCCCTGCCTAATTGAGTGGCGAAGCGAGACTGGCATCGCGGAATGAATGGAGGGGACCTATGTCGACAACGCGATGTTAGGAGCCTGGGTGCATTGGGGCGTCGTTTAGATCTTCCGCAGTTGCGCCTCCGCGTGCCCGATCGCGCGGGCCAGGTAGCCCGCAATGGCCTCCTCCACAGAGGCCTCAAGGCCGGCAGCCTTGGCATCCGTGACGAGGCGATCGAGCCGCTGGGCAATATCGGTGGGGAGCTCAATTGTGAGTTTCCGACGGACTTTCTGTGCTGGTTTACGAAGCAGCATTGGACTTCTCCTGACGGTGTGGGACATCGAGATTGATCTCCTCATGAACGGTATCCCGACGCAGCAAAGATTCCGGGAACCAGGTGTCCGCACCGCGCCGATGTCGCGCGAGCAGATACGAGAGCGGAACCGTTCGGCCATTGGCTCCAGTGGACCAGCGAATCACAGGAAGTGGCGGAGGCGCGACATTGCGTTTGCGGCATTGGCCCAGGATGTACTTGTGCAGTTCGTGGACGTCATGGCGAACACCACGTCGGCCGGGAGCGCGCGCGAGGTTTCGAATCAGCCTCTTGAGGCGCTCGTCGCGCTGTTCAACCCAGCGCCGGATGTTGAACCGGAGGCTGTCCATCACCTCTCTCCGGATTCGCCACGTCCAAGTCGTGGCGTTGATTGCGTACCGATGATCAGGGCGCTCGTACTTTGCCCGAAGAGGCGGCGGTACGGGAAGTTGCCGTAGCTCGTACCAGAACGTCCAGACGATCGGAGTCTCGTGTGAATCGCGCCAACTTTCTGTGGCGAGGAAAGGGTGATCTCCTTCATTTCGGACGAGCCAGAATGCGAAGTCACTGCGATACGGGATCGGGAACAGATGCAGCCGGAAAGTGCAGCGTCCTCGCTTCCGGGCATGGTCTCTCTGGCCGTCAGTAGCCTGAATAGAGAAACGTTCATCGAGGCTGTACACGAGCTTCTCGATCTTCGGTGCGGGCACCGCTCCGCTGACGTAAAACAGAAATCCGGATGCAACGGATTTCTGTAGCCGCGTCATCGCTGCGGACATCGAGACTGGGATCTCTGGATCGAACATTCAGTGCCTCTGCGGGTGCATTCCATGGGACTCCTGGAATGACGGTATCTCCGGTATTTGAAGGCGCGATCAAGGCGACGCTATAGGGCGTCGAATTCCAGGGATTTGCTTAAAGAGATTCCTGTAGCGAGCGGACGCGAGCGAATGCCGGGAGGAACTCAAGATCGAAGTCGGGGACGGAGCGGCGCTCGAAGCGCCGCGCATTCCGAAACGGAGATCAAGTCGGAGCGGACGGAGCGCAGCGACTCGCGTAGGCGGCGGTAAGCAGGGAACGATGCGCGCCTGATACCGCTCCTGTGCCTCGATCCGAGGGGCCGGACCACCACCCGAGAGCCACCAGGCTCATGGCACTGCCCATCGCGTACCAACGCGACGCAGTGCTGAGTTACGGGGGGTGACACCGACCCCCGCTCGACGCAACCGCAGGCAGGTGCCTGCATATGGCTGGCAATCGCCAGCACCGGTCTCAGCCTAACCAGTTGAGATGCGGAGACCGCCGTAGCGCAGTGCTCGTAGTTGAGCTCGCTGCGTTGCAACGGGAGCCAGGTGGTTCACTCCACCTGACGACCCAATCGCGCTTTTTAACAGCCAATCAGAGTTTGGGCGACGCGGAAACGGGAGCCGGAGCAATCCGGCCGCTGGCTAACCCATGCATCCGAAAGGAAGCGTGGGGTGTCGGCTAGATCGGACAACAGATCGAAACCCTGCTGCGCAGGAAGGTGGTAGTCAGTCCACCCCACGGCGTGCCGGCGACGGTACGACGTGTGCAGACACCTGGGTTCATGCAGTGCGGGAATTCATAACCGTACTGACCTAGCGGGTCCATCAACGATGGGTTCGGCGACAGGAGGCACCGCAGGGCGAAAGCCGTGCGGGTCTGTGATAGCTCAAGGGTGTAATTGCATCTGCCAGAGATGCATTCGAGAAGCTGCAAAAGCCATGACGCCCCCATCAGTGGGGCTGACCATCGATAGAAGCGTGTACATGAGTAGGGAACGGGCTTGGGAATCTCGCCGTCCTGAAATCCGAGGCCATGGGCCGAGGGGAGATGCAGAGCATCTAGTGCAATACGCGATGTCGATTGGCTATGCAGTGACCTGCGCAGTTAACGCGGGAAAACGCTTGTGTGCCGGTTGGTAACTGGATGAAGCACACATGCGAGGAGCGACAAGGTCCTGGAAACGGGGCTGTGTAAGTAGGAGGCCAGCAATGGCGACGGAAGTCCGCGATGTGGTCGAAGCGAATTCCGTACCGAGGCAACTCGGGTACGAAAGCACTTAGCGGTCGAAGTGGTTGCTTGCGCTGTGATGGCGCAGTCGAGCGGTATGCGAAGCGAAGGCGGGCAGACGGTCTACGGGTGGTGCCGGGACCTACGATGAAACAGGTGGTGCTGTCATCGTGCCTGCTGTAGCGAGCGGACCTGACGGGAGTCAGGATCATTAATGCGGATCAATGAGGCAACATGGGGTTGCACCCTTCGGAGAGAATAGCAACGAAGCACCGGCGCAACGGTGACGGTTGGCCGACTCGGCTGATCAGCTGCAATTGCAGTTTGATCGTGGCGTCATTGCTTCGGCGATGGCGATCGGCACCCCCTTCTTCGGAAGGGGGTGTTTTTGCTACTGGGGCCAGCTGATGGCTCAGCGATCGGTTTCAGAAATGGAAGATACCGTCGAGTTGGTCAACAGGGCCCAGATAGGGCAGGAGGTGGTTATGTCGTTGTTGTCGCCGCAGCAAACCCGCGACGCCGTGCGTGACGTTGGGAACGAGATGTTTCGGATTGGATTGTTGGGGCTGCCGGCGGCCATCATCATGACGGTATGCGGCGCAGCTAATGAACACGTGTTGCTTGTGGCTGCGTCCGGAACGATTACGGCTGTTGTGGGTTTCGCGGCAGTTCTCTGGAGCTGCACGAAGCTGCGGCAGTCAAGCTAAACATTCACGACCCCTCTTCGGAGGGGTTATCTATTGGCGTAAGTGTTGCCGCGCGTTCAAAGTTGACCAGGATTTCGGGGTTTTGCTCACTGAAAATTGACCAGGGTGTTCTTCACTAGCCTGCGGGGTTTTAGCCCAGCAGGAAGACGAGGTGCACACCATGGCGATGTACGCGAAAGTCAGAAGGATGCGGTACCGGGACGGCTTGCCGATCAGCGAGATTGCTCGCCGGACAAGTCTGTCGAGAAACACGATCAAGGGCTGGCTACGAGAGCCGGCTCGCGATGAGATGGCCTACCGGCGTCCAGCCGGTCCCAAGAAGATAGACGACCATGTCGAGTGGCTACGACAGGCACTGGAGATGGATGCCGGTCGGCCGCGCAAGGAGCCGCACCGCGCTGCGGTTGTTTGCTCAGCTGCAGGAAAAGGGCTTCACCGGCAGTTATTCCCGCGTCACCGCATTCGTGCGTCATTGGCGCAGCGAGCAAGGCGCGGTGACGGCCCGTTCGGCCTACGTGCCGCTGCGCTTCGAGTGGGGCGAAGCGTTTCAATTCGACTGGAGCGAAGAGCATCTGAGCATCGGCGGGATCTGGCGCAAGATCCAGCTCGCTCACATGAAGCTGTGCGCGTCCCGCGCCTTCTGGCTGGTGGCGTATCCCAGCCAGAGCCACGAGATGCTGTTTGATGCCCATACCTGCTGCCTCACGGGCTTGGGCGGCGTGGCCCGCAGAGGCATCTACGACAATATGAAAACGGCGGTGGATCGCGTCCCCGGCCGCGGCAAGGCGCGCATCGTCAATGCACGGTTTTCTGCGATGACATCGCACTATCTCTTCGACGCCGACTTCTGCAATGTCGCCTCGGGCTGGGAGAAGGGCCGCGTCGAGAAGAGCGTGCAGGACACGCGACGGCGGATTTGGCAGTCGGCTAGTGAGCAGCGTTTCGCAAGCTTCGCTGAATTGAATGTGTGGCTCGCCACGCAGTGCGTGGCAGCCCGCTCTGCAGCTCATCCCGAGTATCCCGGCATGAGCATTCGGGAAGCCTGGGAGCACGAGCAGCCGCACCTAATGCCCATGCCGACAGCCTTCGACGGCTATGTCGAGCTGCCGGCACGCGTCTCCAGCACCAGTCTCATTTGCGTGGCGCGCAATCGTTACTCGATGCCGTGTGCGCTGGCCGGTCATCGCGTCAGCGTGCGGCTGTATCCCGAGCGCATCCAGATCGTCGCCGATCAGTCCGTCGTGGCTGTGCCGAATGGGCGAGTGTCTTCGTCGATTCCAAGATGACCATGGCGCTGCTGGATCGGCTCACACATCACTGCCACATCGTGGAGACCGGCAACGAGTCCCACCGCTTCCGACACAGCAGTAATACCGCCAAGAGTCGGATCAAAGCCCGTGAACAATCCAAGACGAAGATCAAGGAGGACGCCAACGAGCCGTTCTGACGAACGCCTCTAAACCAATCCGAAAAACCTACAATCCGAACACCCCGGGGGCTACCGCCCCCGGCTTCCAGCCCTGGTCAATTTTCAACGAGCACAGCTGGTCAGTTTTCAGCGCGCAGCAACAGGCGTAAGGCCGACACGACGCTGGT
>JBFFJL010000232.1:0-6252 GCA_041555955.1 Nevskiaceae bacterium | reverse complement strand
GGCGTGCGCGCGCTGCTGCTGGCCAAGCTGCCGGAACGGCTGCGCGATCTGGCCAAGAGCACGCGCGGCAAGCTGGCACTGCTGGCGCCAGCGTTCGGGCTGGATGTCGACGCCGTCAGTCGGGCGCTGGCACTGCGCTGTATCGACGCAGTGATGCAGCCGGCCACGATCCGCACGCGCGCGGGCTTCCAGGCCGCGCTGGAAAAGCGTGGCGCGCTGTCGATCGACGCGCAGCAGAAGCTCGACGACCTGGCCGGCTGGCTGGGCCGCGCGCGCGAACTGCGCGCACGCATCAAGGCGTTGGGCGAGCGCTGGCCGCTCTCCACCGACGATCTGCGCGGCCAGCTCGACAGCTTGCTCGCCGACGGCTTCGTCGGCGCGATTCCGGAGCCGCAGTGGCCACGTGTGGCGGTGTACCTGCGCGCGATCGACGTGCGACTGGAACGCCTGAGCAACAAACCCGCGCGCGACGAGGACCTGACCCGACAGATCACACCCTGGGTTGCGCGCTTGCCTGACCCCTTTCATCCGGCGCGCTGGATCGTCGAAGAATGGCGCATCGCCCTGTTCGCACAGGAATTGCGTGCGCAAAACGGCCCCTCCGCAGCCAAGGTGGACGCTGCACTGGCCGCTTGAGCGGTTGCCCGCCGCCGCGCAGCCGCCGACAATTTCCGAACTCCCGATCTGAGCCCCCCGATGATTCGTGCCGAAGACCGCCTGATTGCCGCCCTGGATGTCCCGACCGCCGATGCCGCGCGGGCATTGGTCGGCCGCATCGGCGATGGCGTGAGCTTCTACAAGATCGGCATGGAACTGCTGATGGCGCCGGGCTTCTTTGAGCTGCTGGAGTGGCTGCGCGGCGAACAGAAGAAAGTGTTTGTCGACCTGAAGTTCTTCGACATCCCGGAAACCGTGGCGCGCGCGGTGCGCAATCTGGCCGAGCGCGGCGCCGATTTCTGCACCGTGCACGGCAACCAGTCGATCATGGAAGCCGCCGCCGCCGCCAAGTCCGGACCGCTGAAAGTGCTCGCGGTCACCGCGCTGACCAGCCTGGACCAGGGCGATATCGAGGACCTCGGCTTCCAGTGCGATGTCGCCGAGCTGGTGCTGTCGCGCGCACGCCGCGCGTTGCAGGCCGGTTGCGACGGTGTGGTGTCATCGGGGCTCGAAGTCGAACGCCTGCGCCGCGAGGCACCGCGCGAACTGATTTGTGTGACACCGGGCATCCGTCCGGTGGAGAACCGCGTCGAAGCGGATCAGAAACGCATCATGACGCCGGCAGCCGCGATTGCTGCCGGTGCCGACTATCTGGTGATCGGCCGGCCGATTCGCGACGCGGCCGATCCGCGTGCGATGGCGCAGGCGATCCAGGCTGAAATTGCCGCCGCGGTCCAGCTCCGCGCCGGTCACAAGGATTAAGGTACGCCCATGGCTCTCGACAACGATCTGTTTCTGCGCGCGCTGAAGCGTCAGCCGGTTGAACGCACTCCGGTGTGGATGATGCGTCAGGCCGGCCGCTACCTGCCCGAATACCGCGCCTCGCGTGCCAAGGCCGGCGACTTCATGTCGCTGTGCCGCAATCCGGAACTGTGCTGCGAAGTGACTCTGCAGCCGCTGGATCGCTACGGTCTGGATACCGCGATCCTGTTCTCCGACATCCTGACGATTCCCGACGCGATGGGCCTGGGCCTGCGCTTCGTCGAAGGCGAGGGGCCGGTGTTCGATCGCCCGGTGCGTGACGCACACGCGATCGAAGCGCTGGGCGTGCCGGATCCCGAAGGCGAACTGCGCTATGTGATGGACGCCGTCCGCACCATCCGCGCCGCGCTCGGCACACGCCTGCCGCTGATCGGGTTCGCCGGCAGCCCGTGGACCCTGGCGACCTACATGGTCGAAGGCGCGGGCGGCTCGGACTTCACCTTGATCAAGCGCATGGCCTACGACGCGCCGGAGATGCTCGACAGCCTGCTGGCGAAGCTGTCGGCCTCGGTCAGCCTGTATCTGGAAGCGCAGGTCGCCGCGGGCGCGGATGCGCTGATGATTTTCGACACCTGGGGCGGCGTGCTGGCGCCGGGCGACTACATGCAGTTCTCACTGGAGCCGATGGCACGCATCGTCCAGCATCTGAAGCGCGTGGCGCCGGAGGTGCCGGTGATCCTGTTCACCAAGAACGGCGGTCAGCATCTGGAAGCGATGGCGGAAACCGGCTGCGACGCGCTGGGCGTCGACTGGACCATCGACCTCGCCGCCGCACGGGCGCGGGTCGGTGACCGCGTTGCGCTGCAGGGCAATCTGGATCCGACCATTCTGCTGGCAGAACCGGCGCGCATCGAAGCGGCGGTTTCACGCGTACTGGAGTCTTACGGGTCCGGCAACGGGCATGTGTTCAATCTGGGCCATGGCATCCTGCAGCAGACGTCGCCGGAGCACGCGGCGGTGATGATTGAAGCGGTTCGTGCATTGAGTCCGAAGTACCACACTTAAAAATCACGGGAGCCCGCAGCGCGGGCAACGAGAGGTCAGGCGATGTTTTCCGTCATCTTCCCTCCGATCGTCGTCGGCGCCATCACTGCGCTCGCAGTGATGGCGATCACGATTGCCGCGTTCCTGCTGCTGCTGCCGGGCATTGCGCTCAAACCGATTCCACTGCCTCCGCTGCAGCGCACCTGCAGTCGCTACTGCGTATGGATCGCGACCAACTGGGTCGCCTACCTGAAACTGATCTTCCGACTGCTGCACGCGGTGCAGTGGGAGATCGATGTGCGCACGCCGCTGCAGGCCCGGCAAAACTATCTGCTGATCGCCAACCACCAGTCGTGGGCCGACATCCTGTTACTGTTCGACGTGTTTCACGGCCGCACGCCGTTTCCGCGCTTCTTCCTGAAGTGGGAGCTGATCTACGTACCGATCATCGGTCTGGCGTGCTGGGCGATGGATTTTCCGTTCATGCGCCGCCACAGCAAGCAGGCACTCGCGGCGCATCCGGAACTGCGCACGCAGGATCTCGACACCACGCGCCGCGCCTGCTCGCTGTACCGGACCGAGCCGGTGACGGTGGTGAATTTCCTGGAAGGCACGCGCTTCAGCGAAACCAAGCGCGTTGCGCGGCAATCGCCGTACCGGCATCTGCTGCGGCCCAAGGCTGGCGGCATGAGCTTTACCTTGAATGCGATGGGCGAACAGTTCGCCGGCGTCATCGACGTCACCATCGGCTACCGGCCGACTGACAAGCCGCTGCTGTGGAGCTTCTGCTGTGGCGAGCAGGATCAGCTGTCGGTGCATATCGACTTGCTGCCGATTCCGCAGGATCTGCTGTGCGGCGACTACGAATCCGACCCCGGGTATCGCCAGCGCTTCCAGCACTGGATCAACGGCATCTGGCAGCGCAAGGACGCCCGGCTGGAACGCATGCACAACACGCGCCCGGCGCTGCAGGCGCAGCGACCCGCACACGGCTGAACGCCATCAGCGCCGGCACGCGGCGATGCGTCAATGCACCGGCGGCGGCATCCGCTTGGCCCAGTAGCGCGCCAGCAGGCCGCCGGTCAGCAGCTGCCACACGCCCCACCACGCCACCACCAGTGCCATGCCGCCGAGCTGCTGGAAGTAGGTGAAGATCAGGGTCAGCCCCAGCGCGGTGTTGTGGATGCCGGTTTCGAACACGATCGCGCGGCCGTCACGCGGGGTGGTGCGGGCCATGCGCGAGATCGCTGCACCCGTGCCCAGCGCCAGCAGGTTGTGCACCAGTACCAGCAGGAAGATCGTGGTCAGCGCCTGCCAGAACAGCGCGTAGTTGGCAGCAACCGCCAGCACCACGAACAGAAAGAACGCGAACAGACCGAACTGCTTCAGCGGATGCCGTAGTCGCGCCGCCAGCGCCGGCCGTGCGCTTTTCAGGCCCATGCCGCAGATCAACGGCAGCAGCAGCGCCAAGCCGATCGTCAGCGCCAGCTCGCTGTACGGCACCTGCACCTGATGCAGCGCCGAGCGCGTCTCCGGGTTCAGGCCGCCGAGCACGCCGAACACCAGCGGCGTGGTCAGCGGCGAGACCAGACTCGAAGTCGTGGTCATCGCCATCGACAGTACCGTGCGCCCATGCGCCCAGTGCGTCAGCACGTTGGACATGTTCCCGCCGGGACAGGCCGCGGTCATCATCAGGCCCAGCGCGATGCTCGGCGTCGGATCGACGATCCAGACCAACGCAAAGGTCAGCAGTGGCAGCGCGACCATCTGCGACAGCAGGCCAATGAACACCGCGCGCGGCTTGCGCAGCAGGTGGCGGAAGTCGGCGAACGACAGCTCCAGCGCCACACCGAACACAATGATCGCGAGGATCACCTGCAGGCCCAGTACCGCGGACGGACTGAACTGCAACTGCATCTGATCGATCGCGCTCACGCCGTCTCCCGCGTTCAGGCCGGCAAATGGATGACGGACGCACGGCCCGTGGCGATTTCGCGTTCGCCGCAATACAAGGCAAAGCCGTACATCCAGCCGCCAGCGTTGGCGACCAGACGTCGCGCCTCACAGATCAGATCGCCGGGCAGGGTCTCCAGCCATTCGACCCTGAGCTGCAGGTCGCGCACCGCGGCGAGCACGCCCGCCTGTGCGCTACCGCCACCACTGCGGCCGAGCCAGCCGCCATGCACGGCCATGGCCTGCGCGCCGTACTCGAGCAGATGCAGCGCGGCCAGACGCCCCGTGTGACGCAGCGGATTGTGTGGATCGCGATGACTGCGGGTGGACACGAGCACGCGGTCTTGGTCGGCTTCCAGCACGGCATCCCACAGACACATCGCGCCGGCATGCGGAATCAGCGGTTTGATCGCAGCACGATCCAGCAGCGGCGTCATGCAAAAACCTCGACCTGCAGATTGCGCGCGCCGGAGCCGGGCAGCACCACGCGTCCGGACTGCCCCGTGGCCAGCAGCCGCAGCAACGGCAATGCGCGCAGCGCCGGATTGCCGCGCCGATGCACTTCCATCGCGGCATCGTCCAGTTCGGTCTCGGCATCGTCGCTTTGCACGACGCCCAGCCGCGCTACGGAACCGCCGCTGCCATCCGGCGACAGCAGCAACGCGCAGCTGGCAGCGGCGCCCAGCGGGCGCGCGGCATACAGTGGCATCGGCGCCGGCACATCGAAACTCACCAGCAAGGTCGGTTGTTGCTGCGTCACCGTCTGCACCGCTGCTTCCAGCAGCCCCAACGCAAACGAGCCGTCGTAGCCGGCCAAGGTCGTCGACGGCGCACGACTCCCTGTGGCGATGCCCCAGTAGCCGGCGGCGGCGTTGTGTACCGAGTTGTGGAAGTCGGTCGGCGACACCGCCTTGCTCGGCTGCGCCAGTGCCGCGCAGATCCGGTGCAGGATCGCCATGTCGCCGTCGGAACCGGCGAACACGGTGGCCAGCTGCGACGGATCGCGTTCGCCGACCGCATCCTCGGCCGCGCGAAACGCCTGGCGCACCGCCGGTGTTGCGCGGCGGCGCTCGTTCGGCGGCAGCAGTCGCGGCGCATACGGCGGCAGATCCGCAGGAACGAAAGCCGCACGACCGGCCAGCACTTCGCGCCCATGGACCCAGTCCGACAGGCCCGGCGCGGCCAGGCCAATGGCGGTCAGGTGGACCGAAATCATGCGCGGCGCCCGAACAGCAGGCTGGCGTTGTTGCCGCCGAAGCCGAAGGAGTTGGACAGCACGGTGGCCACCGGCCCGTCCAGGCTTTCAAGCAGAATATTTCCGCGCAGCGCCGGGTCGAGCTGCTGCGTGTTCAGACTGAGCGGACGGAAGCCGTGCTCGATCGCCAGCAGGCTGAACACCGCTTCGACGATGCCGGCCGCGCCCAGCGTGTGGCCGGTGTATCCCTTGGTCGAGCTGGCGGCGACTTCGGTGCCCAATACCGCGCACAGTGCCTGATCCTCGGAGGCGTCGTTGGCCTGGGTGCCGGTGCCGTGCAGGTTGACGTAGTCGATCTGCGAGGGCTGCAGCCCGGCGCGGGTCAGCGCGTCGCGCATCGCCTGCGCCGCGCCATGCCCCTGCGGATCGGGCGTGGACATGTGATAGGCGTCGGACGATTCACCATAGCCAAGCAGGGCCAGCTCGCCGGGTGTTGCGCTGGAGTCCAGCAGAGCGAAGCCCGCGGCCTCACCGATGGATATGCCATTGCGCTGTGCGTCGGCCGGCCGGCAGATATCCGCCGACACCAACTGTAGCGAGTTGAACCCGTGCACGGTGGTCAGACACAGGCTGTCGGCGCC
>JBFFJL010000231.1:0-6254 GCA_041555955.1 Nevskiaceae bacterium | reverse complement strand
GGTACAGCGCCGTTTCGTCGCCGACACCGCCGGCCTCGCGGCCGCAGCGCAGCGCACCATAAACCGCCAGTTCAATAAAGCGGTTGATACGGCGGAACGCCTGCCCGGTCATGTCCAGCAACTCGGCGCGCAGATCCTGCGGCGTATCGTCGAGGATGCGGCTGTGCGCCGACACGGCGGCGATGCGCAGAGGCTCAGCGTTCACGATCGAGCACCAGCGCGCAATTATTGCCGCCAAAACCGAAATAGTTCAGCAGCACCGGGCCACCCGACCAGGCCTGAGTCGCGGTCAGTGGCTGCACGCCGATCTCCGGATCCGGTTGCTCGTGCCCTCGGGTCGCGGGCAGGCTGCCGCGATCCAGGCATGCCGTAAACGCCAGGGTTTCGAGCACACCGCAGGCCCCCAGCGTATGCCCGAGCACCGGCTTGATCGAGCTGAACGGCGGCAGCGAGGTGTCGAAGCACTGCTGCATGCCCAGACCTTCTGCCAGATCGTTGGCGCGCGTGCCGGTGCCGTGCGCCTTGATCGCACTGATCCGCGTCACCGGGATCGCGCTGTCCACCAGTGCATCACGCAGAGTCGCGGCAATCTGATGCGCTGAAGGATTGGTCGGATGCGTGGTGTCACACAGGCTCGCACCGCCGAGTATCCGCCAAGCGGGTCGTGCGGTTGGCACCTCGCGGCTCAGGACCAGGGCTGCAGCACATTCGCCGAGCACGATGCCGTCGCGTTGCCGATCAAAGGGGCGACTAATCGCACGGGTCGCCAGCATCATGCTGTAGAAGCCCTGCTGCGACAGCTGGTTTTCGATCTCGACACCGACCACGAGCGCATCGTCGAGCCGCCCTTCGCGCAGCATCCAGCTCGCATACAGCAAGGCATTGGCCGCGCTCGAACAGGCGGTGGCGATGGTGTAGCTGGGGCCCTCCAGTTGCAGCTGCCGGTGCAGCCAGGTCGCCAGCCGGCTCTGATCCGGCCGGTGTATCGGCAAGGCTTCTGCATTGTTGGCATAGGCCTCGGCATAAGCGCATTCGTGATGATGAATGCCGCCGGAGGAACTGCCGACGAACAGACCGATCCGGCGCCGCCGCGCTGCGGACAGTTGCGCATCATCCAGCGCCGCGCGCACCACTTCGAGCAGAACCGCATCGGCTTCGGCGTTGGCATCGAGCGCGCGGAAGTAGGGCAGTTCGATCTCGCGCCCGAGGCTGGCGAATCGCACCTGTGCGGGTGTTGTGCTCAATGCCAGACAGGCATCGGCCAGTGCGGCGCTACCGCGGCCGGCCGAAGACACGGCGTCGCTGCCGCGCAGATACACGGACGCCGGCCCGTTTGTGGACATCGCGTGCAGGGTCACTGCGGCTGAATGTAATCGGCCAAGGTGTCGATGTTCACCAGGATCCTGCGCATCTGCTTGGGGTCCTCGATACGCAGATTGAACTGCATCTGCAGGGCCATCGAAATCTGCAAACCGTCGACCGAGTCCAGTTCCAGCGCCGAGCCAGGCCCGAACAGCGGCTGGTCATCAGGCAGTGTGACCGGATCGACGTCCTTGTCGGTCTCGGTCACGATCATCTGCTTCAGGCGCGCCTTCAGCGCGGGATCCTGCGAACCCTTCATGTCGTTGTCGTCGTATTGATTGAATTGCGGTGCAGCAGCCATGCCGCCAGCACCAGGCAGATCAGGCCGAATCCGGCCAGGCTGGCCGCTTCCGGCAGTGCGTCCTGCCACCCTCCTTGGCGCAGCACGATATCCCAGAAGCCCTCGAGGCTCCAGGCCATCGGCGAGACCGCCGTGAGCTGCTGCATCGCTGTCGGCATGACCAGCTTGGGCACCATGACCCCGCCCAGCGCAGCGAGAATCAGACTGATCGCTCCACCGGCGATCGTCGCCTGCAACGTGGTGCGGACCCGAACCGCCACCAGTAGCGCCAGCCCGATCGCCGCCAGACTGGTCGCCGTGCCGATCAACCACAGACCGAAAGCGCTCTGTCCGACGGTGAATCGGTCGCCGCCCAGCGCTGGCACCAGCCACACCCCGACCGCGATCATCACGATCATCTGCAGCAGGTTCACCACGTAGTACGGCAGCACCTTGCTGGCCAGCAGCAGCGTCGATGGCACCCCAAGTACGCGCAGTCGCAACAGACTGCCTTGCTGACGCTCGACGACGAAGGCGCTGGCCAGCGGAATCACCGCGAAAAACATCGCGAAGATCAGCCACGCCGGAACATTCTGCTGAACCGAGGTCGGCGTGACAGCGGCCCTGCCGCCGGCGCTCCGATAGCTCTCCGTCACGGGGAGGTTTCGGGGATCATTGAGGTAGCGCATGGTCTGCATCTCGTCGTCGCCGTAGCCCATGACCTCGGCCATCAGGTAATCCGACTGCACCGACAGCAGGCACTGGCGCACCGCCAGCGCTGCCGCCGCACGCAGCTGCGGCAACACACTGGGTTGGAATTCCAGCAGCAGCATCGCGGGTTCCACGGCACCGCCACGAAACGAGTCAGCCAGCTCGTGGCGCGTCGCGAGCAGCTCCGAAAACCCCGGCGCCACACGAATCACGACCTCGGCGTCTGCAGGGGTCTCGATAGGGCGAAATCCCTGCTGCTGTAACAGTGCCTCGACGAAATCACGCGACAGTGCGCCACCGTCCTCGTCGATTACCGTGACCGCGATGCTGAATTCAGCTCCTGCACGAAAGGCATCACGCAACGACAGCGACATGATCAGGATGAACAGCGTCGGCACCGCAAACAGCACCAACAGGCCGTGACGATCACGCGACAGTAGTCGCAGTTCCTTGCCGCACAGCGCGACAAACGCACGGATCGGACGCTGCATCAGGCCGGATCCCGCAATCGGGTTTCGGTCAGCCGCAGGAAGGCGGCTTCGAGTCGTTCACCGTCGATACACAGGGCATCCAGAGTCCCGTCAGCCACGATATGGCCATGATCGAGAATTGCAGCACGCTCGCAGAGTCGCTCGATCTCTTCCATATAGTGCGTGCTGTACAGCACGGTGACGCCGTCCTGAGCCAGTGTCCGCACCGCTTCAATCAGAAAATTGCGCGACTGCGGATCGACGCCAGCGGTGGCTTCATCCAAGCACAGCAGCTGCGGTTCGCCCAACAGGGCGATAGCGAAATTCAGTCGCCGTTTGAGCCCGCCGGACAAGGCTTCAGCCTGCCTGCCGAGATGTGGCTTCAAGTCGGCCACCTCCTGTGCGCGCTGCAAGGTGCGCTCGCTCGCTCGTGGCGTCAGGCAGGCGAACAATTCGAGGTTTTCGCCCACCGTAAGCCCCGGATAGAACGCCAGCTCCTGCGGCGCGTAACCGAGCATTGCTCGCACTGCCTCGGGACTCTCGGCAAGCGATTGCCCGCCGATGGTGACGCTGCCACTGTCTGCCGACAGGGTGCCGGTCAGAATCGACATCAAGGTGGTCTTGCCGGCGCCATTGGGACCGAGCAGACCGAAAAGACAGCTGCGCGGCACGTGCAACGAAACGCCCGCCAAAGCGGACTCGGCCGCGGCGGGATAGCGCTTATTCAGATGCTCGATACGAATCATCGGGGGATGCGATGGGTTATGAGCGTGAGATAATCGCCGGGATCGACAACACCTGGCGCGAGGAATCTGCGTTTGTACATGCACGCAATCAAGCAAGTGATTGTGCCAGCAATCCTGGCAACGCTGCTGCACCCGTGCATGGCCGCTGTGGCTGCCGGGCCGCGCGCCACGACCGGTCCCGCGACGCTGGAACAGCGCCGCGAAACGCTGCGGCAGGCGCGGGAATCGCAGTTCCGCCACGCCGATGCCGACGGCAATCGACGCCTTTCACCGACCGAAATCGAGCAAGGGTCGCTGCCGCGGGTGTTGCTGCGGCGCTTCGAGGAGATTGATCTCGACGGCGACGGCGAGCTCAGTCCTGCGGAGCTGCAACAACTGACAGATCAGCGGATGCGGGCGGCAATGCAACCGGCGGCTGCCGCCGCGGGCAAGGAGTAGGCCGATTCAGGCTTTAGTCGAACATTTGTGCATTGCAATATCATTGCCGGTATAATTCCGCCCCCGAAGTGGCCCCCCCAGTCAGATCGGTGCGCCTGCACCCGGCGCCGTCGGCTGTCACAAGCCCCTCAGAAAGATCTGGATTTCTTTTTCTCCCCGAGAGGACTGCTGCAAATGACTCGTGACGAGCAAATCAAGGCCCTGGAAAACGACTGGGCGACCAATCCCCGCTGGAAGACCGTAACGCGCGCCTATAGCGCCGCCGACGTCGTACGTCTGCGTGGCAGCCTCCAGCCGGAATACACCCTGGCCAAGAACGGCGCCGAAAAGCTGTGGAAGGCCGTCAACGGTGGCGCGAAGAAAGGCTACGTCAATGCCTTCGGTGCGATCACTGCGGGTCAGGCAATGCAGCAGGCCAAGGCCGGCCTTGAAGCCGTCTACCTGTCCGGCTGGCAGGTTGCTGCCGACGGCAACACCTCCGAAACCATGTACCCCGACCAGTCGCTGTACGCGTACGACTCGGTGCCGACGATGGTTCGCCGCATCAACAACACCTTCAAGCGCGCTGACGAAATTCAGTGGGCCAAGGGCATCAACCCGGGCGACAAGGAATACGTCGACTACTTCCTGCCGATCGTGGCTGACGCTGAAGCCGGTTTCGGCGGCGTGCTGAACGCCTTCGAGCTGATGAAGAACATGATCGCCAACGGCGCTGCCGGCGTTCACTTCGAAGATCAGCTGGCCGCTGTGAAGAAGTGCGGCCACATGGGCGGCAAGGTGCTGGTGCCGACCCAGGAAGCCGTCGAAAAGCTGACCGCCGCGCGCTTCGCCGCCGACGTCATGGGCGTACCGACCATCGTGCTGGCGCGTACCGACGCTGAAGCAGCCAACCTGCTGACCTCGGATCACGATCCGAACGACAAGCCGTTCCTGACCGGTGAGCGCACCCAGGAAGGTTTCTACCGCGTCAAGAACGGCCTCGAACAGGCTATTTCGCGCGGCGTTGCCTACGCTCCTTACGCCGATCTGGTGTGGTGCGAGACGGGCGTGCCGGATATCGGCTTCGCACGTGAATTCGCAAAGGCCGTGCTCAAGGCGTGCCCCGGCAAGCTGTTGTCGTACAACTGCTCGCCGTCGTTCAACTGGAAGAAGAACCTGGACGACAAGCAGATCGCCCGGTTCCAGGACGACCTGTCGGCGCTGGGTTACAAGTATCAGTTCATCACCTTGGCCGGTATCCACATCAACTGGTACAACACGTTCCAGTTTGCGCATGCCTATGCGCGTGGCGAAGGCATGAAGCATTACACCGACATGGTCCAGGAGCCGGAATTCGCGGCGCGCGACAAGGGTTACACCTTTGTCTCGCACCAGCAGGAAGTTGGCGCAGGCTACTTCGACGACGTCACCACGGTGATCCAGGGTGGATCCAGCAGCGTCAAGGCGCTGACCGGTTCGACCGAGGAAGAGCAGTTCCACTAAGGGACTGACGTCAACGCGTGACCGAGGCCCCCGCTTGCGGGGGCCTTTTTTTGGTCCGGACACCGGACTTGAGTTGATCCTGCCAGCAAACTACCGTGTCGCGGGGCGTTACCAACGGACGGGGAAATCCATGAAAGTGCTCAAATGGCTACTGGGGCTCATCGTTGCACTGATCGTCGGCGTGATCGGCGCCGGGTTCGTGCTGCCGGACAGCGCACACGTTGAACGTACGGTGCTGATCAATGCCAGGCCTGCCACGGTTTACACCGTGCTCAACGGCTTCAGGCAGTTCGACAAATGGTCACCCTGGGCCGGGCTCGATCCGAATGCGGCGTACACGGTTTCCGGTCCGCTGATGGGAGTCGGCGCCAGACAGAGCTGGCGCAGTGATAACCCATCGGTAGGCGCAGGAAGTCAGGAGATTCTCGAAAGCATCCCCAATCAGAAAATCGTCATGAATCTGGTCTTCGATGGTTTCGACAGCGAAAACCGTTCCGGCTTCCTGATCGCTGCAGAGGGCGAGGGCACACGGCTGTTGTGGACGTATGATTCGACGTTTCACGGCAATCTGATGGGCCGTTACTTCGGCCTGATGATGGATGGCATGCTGGGGCCCGATTACGAACGAGGGCTGGTTGCACTGAAGTCGCTGGTCGAGAGCCTGCCTGCAACGGATATCAGCGATCTTCAGGTGAGCCTGGAGACGGTCGACAGCCATCCGATGCTGTACATCTCGGGAAGCATCGGAGGACCGAACGAAGCCGG
>JBFFJL010000230.1:0-6269 GCA_041555955.1 Nevskiaceae bacterium | reverse complement strand
TCTGCCACAGGCGCGCCATCACGTTGGCATCTTCGACGTGGGAGACAATGATCTTGATGCCTTTCTGCTTCGCCTGTTCCATCAGTTCAGTCATCTTCTGACTGGCGGCTTTGTCGTTGAAGTTGGCGGTGAATGAGTGGTGAAACTTCAGGAATTGCATCGGAATGTGCTCGATCATCTGAGCCGAGTTCGAGCCGACGCCGAAGTGCTCGATGGCGATCTGCGCGCCATGCCCAATCAGTGCCTGAGTCAGTTGCTTGGCTTTGCGCACATGGCTCTGCAGTACGACTTCCTGGAACTCGAATACCAGTTCGCCGGGGCGCAGTGGACGTTCCTTGACCTGCTCGCCCACCCACTCGGCAAAGGCCTCGGCGTCACGCAGGGTGTCCTGCGAGATCTTGATGAACAGGCTGGAAGCTTCCTGCGCATTGTCGCGTTTGGCCTGGACCTTGAACGCCCGAGCCGTCACCCAGCGGTCAATCGCCTTCATCAGCCCGAATTTCTCTGAGGCCTGGATGAATTCGGAGGCATGCATTTCCTTGCCGTTCTCGTCGATCACACGCACCAGCACGTCGAAGTGCTGGCGTGTGTCGCCTTCGAGGCTGGCGATCGATTGATAGGCCAGTTTCAGGCGGTTGTCGTCGATCGCCTTTTTGACCATTGCAGCCTTGCGGGCATCTTCGCGCTCCTCCAGCGAGGATTTTGCCGTGGGTCCGAGATTGGCGAAGCGCTTGCCGCCAGCGGTGGACAGCTTGCGCGCGTCGCGTACCAGCTCGGCAACCAGCGCGCCGCTCTCCTCGCTTCCGGAAAACGGATAAGCGGCGACGGTGAGCGACAGATGACCCTCGTGGCCCGAAGTATTGAAGATCTGCCGCCCGACTTCGGCAACCATCCGTTCGCCGAGCTGCTGAATGTCGCCGATATTCGGACGAGTGAGGATTGCGGCGATCTCGTGGGTCGAGAAACGGAACAGCAGATCGCTGGATGAGAGCTGCGTCTTGATCCACTCAAGACACTGCTCAACCGCCTGTTCGGCATCGTGCAGGCCCATCCGCGTCTCGACTCCACCAAAGTCGTCGACGATGAAAATCAGCGCTGCGCGCTGACCTTTCTGCTGGCTGGCGCCGGCAACACTGGCAGACAACGCCTCGAAGAACTCAAGTCGACCGTTCCACTTGGGTTGTGCTGCGGTGGTGGCAGGCGACGTGCCGGCGTCCGCGCGGATCAGCATCTCGATCAGCTGCTCACCGTCGATGTGGCTCAGCGACAGCCGTGCGCTGATCGAAATGCGGTGGCCGTCGCGGTGCTGCAGACCGCATTCCAGCGGCTTGCCTTCGTTCTTGCCGCGCTGCAGCAGCTTCAGGTGCTCCTTGACCTTGGGATGGTGATCGCCGACGACCAGATCCATCAACGGCAGTTCGATCAGTTCGTCCGGCTTGTAGCCGAGCAACTGCGCAAATGCCGGGTTCACCTGCGCGACGATGCCTTCCTGGATATGCACAACCGCGTCATTGGTGCCGGCCACGAGTTCGCGGTGTCGCGATTCGAAGGCGTCCAGGCGCAGTTTGACGGTGCGCAGTTCTCTCAGCTGGCGATGAACTTCAAATTCGCGCAGAACCACCAGCTCAAGATGCCGCAGATGCCGCAAATCCTCGTCGGAGACCTGATCGCGAGCGCCGGCAGCGATGGCAGCAACGGTTTCTTCGGTAGTGAAGTCCTGGTTCAGGATCAGTACCGGCATGTCCGGGGACAGGCGACGGGCCAGTTCGATGACGTCACGCACCGGTGCCGAACTGAGGTTCTCTGTGCAGATCAGCAGGTCTGCCGCACCGCCGCGCAAGGCTTCGTCGGTATCTTCCAGATCGGTCAACCAGGCGCAGCGGATCGGGTGTCCGGCGTTACGCAGGTAGCTTTCAATCCTCTTGGCAACGCTCTCCGACGCAGCCACGACCAACACCACGCTGGACTGAATCGCGCTGGCCGTGCCGGGGGTATCGATGTGTTCTGCGGAATCTACCATCGGATCCAGGTTTTCGATTGTGCGCCAGGTTCCTCGCGGACCAGCCGCGGGACCAGATATCCGGGCAGGGCTGCGGCCAGTGCACGCATCAAATGCTGCGCCTGGTCCTCGGGCACATCAAAGTGCGCCGAGCCTCGCACCCTGTCCAGAAGATGGACATAGTACGGAAGCACGCCGCATTCGGACAGCCGTTCAGATAGCTGGATCATCACGGCTGCCTGATCGTTGACGCCGTGCAGCAAAACGCTCTGATTCAGCAGGTGCACTCCGAGCTGGCGCAGCGGCAGTAGCGCGCGCGCGACTGAGGCATCCATTTCCTGGGCGTGATTGGCATGGAGGACCACCACTTTCTGCAGCCGGCTGCGCCCCAGCCAGTCCAGCAGATTCGCATCCACGCGCTCGGGCAGAACGACCAGCTGGCGCGTATGCAGGCGCAGCCGGCGAACATGGGGAATATCCTCGAGCGCTTCGACCAGCTCGGCCAACTTGTCGTCGGCAAGGGACAGCGGGTCACCACCGGACAAAATCACTTCATGGATCGTCGGATCCGCTCGGATTGTCTGCAGCGCTTCGCGCCAGTGGTCACGTGCCGCCAGGTGCTCCCCGTACGGGAAATGCCGTCGGAAGCAGTAGCGGCAATTAATGCCGCAGGCGCCCGTGGCCATGACCAGCACGCGGCCGTGGTACTTGTGGATGAGGCCGCCGCCGCGCGTCATGTGCAGGTCGCCGACGGCGTCATCGACGAAACCAAGCTGTTCCAGGTCCTCGGCTGCTTGCGGCCAGATCTGGCGGAACAGGGGATCGTCGGGGTCGCCTTTGCGCATGCGCGCAGCAAACCCGCGCGGCACCCTCAGCGGGAAATCGCGCAGCGTCTTGGCGGACGGCAGCGGCAGCCGGGCATCGAGTTCGAGGTAGCTCAGCAGCTCGGCAGGGCGGGTAAACGCTTCGCGTAGCGCATGCTGCCAAGCGGGGGCATGCTGGCGGGGTAGGGTCGGGGACGTTATCATTCGCGCCGCATTTTGGCGGTCCGGTCGTATGTCCGGCAAGATCGTTTACATCGATTTACATTTCCAGACCTAAAACTAGAGCAGACCATGGCGTTCGTCAGTACCAACGAAATGAAGGCGGGAACCAAGCTCCTGATCGACGGCGAGCCGTACTCGGTGATCGAGAACGAGTATCGCAAGCCAGGGAAGGGGCAGGCGACCAACACGATCAAGATCCGCAATCTGAAGACCGGTCGCGTGCTTGATCGGACGCTCAGATCGGGCGACACGCTCGAAGCGGCGGACGTCGAAGACACGGATATGCAGTACCTGTATTCCGACGGTCAGTTCTGGACCTTCATGGACCCGAAGTCGTTTGAGCAGATTCAGGCCGGCGAAGCGGCGATGGCCGATGCCGCCAAGTGGCTCAAGGGCGAGGAATCCTGCCGCGTGACGTTGTGGAACAGCGTGCCGCTGTACGTCGCCGCGCCGAACACGGTGGAGCTGGAAATCGTCGAGACCGACCCCGGTCTGAAGGGCGACACGGCCACCGGCGGCACCAAGCCGGCCAAGCTGGAAACCGGCGCGGTGGTACGCGTGCCGCTGTTCATCCAGCAGGGTGAGAGAATCAAGTGCGATACCCGCACCGGTGAGTATTTGAATCGCGCCGGCAAGTAGCGCGCGGTCAGCGACAGCAAAGGCCGCCCGCGGGCGGCCTTTTGTGTTCAGGGAAGACGGGTGACGGACTTGAATCCTGCAGAGCCGGTATCGCTGTGGCAGCCGTCGGCGACACGGGAAATTCTGCGTGCGCGCGCAGCGCTGAATGCGTCGATCCGTGACTTCTTTGCGGCGAGGGACGTGCTTGAAGTCGAGACGCCGGTGTTATCCCGCCACGCCACTGTCGATCGGCATATCGACAGCTTTTGCACCCAGACCGGCGCCTGGCTGCAAACCTCACCGGAGTTTGCGATGAAGCGCCTGCTCGCAGCGGGCAGCGGTCCGATCTATCAGATCGCACACGTGTTTCGTCGCGACGAACAAGGGCGCCATCACAATCCCGAATTCACCCTGCTGGAGTGGTATCGGCCCGGATTCGATCACCACACCCTGATGGACGAGGTGGAGGCCTTGTTGCAGCAGTGCCTGGCGACGACGCTGCGCTGTGAGCGACTGAGCTATCGGGATGCGTTCCTGCGCCATGCGGGATTCGATCCCCTGGCGCTCGATGCAGAGGCTTTGCAGGCGCGTGCCCACGATGCCGGCATCGGTATCCCGGACAGGCTCACTGCGGCAGAGCGCGGTGACGTCGATTTCTGGTTGGACCTGTGGATGTCTGGCGTCGTTGGGCCGCAGCTGGGTTTGCACGCGCCAACATTCATCTACGACTTTCCGGCCACCCAGGCGGCGCTGTCGCGTGTGCGGTCGGGAACGCCTCCGCTGGCTGAGCGGTTTGAACTGTTCTGGCGGGGCGTCGAGTTGGCCAATGGCTTCCACGAATTGACCGACGCGGCCGAGCAGCAGCGCCGCTTTGAGGCCGATCAGGCCTGGCGACGAGACCATGGTCGCGAAGTGCCGCCGTTTGATCAGGCGCTGATCGGTGCGTTGAATCAGGGCTTGCCGCCTTGCGCTGGCGTTGCGCTGGGCCTGGATCGGGTGCTGGCTCTGCATCTGGGCTTGCCGACAATTGCCGCGGCCATGGCGTTTGCCGCCGATCGCGCCTGACCGGTGTTATCCGCGCCAGAGGTCCCAGGCAAAGCGCAGGATCAGGACTGCGACGATGGCGACGAACAGCCTCCGCACGAACAGACTGCCTTTGCGAATGGCGAGATGTGATCCCAGTGTGGCCCCAGCGACATTGAACAGCGCCATCGGTAGCGCGATGTCATAGCGGACATTGCCGGCGCTGACGAAGAAGGTGAGCGCGGCGAGATTGGTGATCACATTGACGATCTTCGCCGACGCCGACGCCGCCAGAAAGCTGAAGCCGAACAGGCCGACGAAGGCAATCACCAGGAAACTGCCGGTTCCGGGGCCGAAGAAGCCATCATAAAAACCAATCGCCGCGCCGATGCCCAGGCTGATCCAGCGCTCCTGTCGCACGTTGAGACGCGGTGCATGCAGTGCACCGAGATTCTTGTTCCACAGCGTGTAGAACAGCACGGCGATCAACAGAATCAGGATCAGCGGCCGGAACGCGTCAGCCGGCAGCAACGCGGTTGTGCGTGCGCCGAGAAAGCCGAACAGCAGCGCGCTGAGGGCTGCCGGCAGGGTCGCGCGCCATTGCAGCGGCACCCGTCGCAGATACTGCAGCGTGGCCGAAGCGGTGCCCCAGATACTTGCGAACTTGTTGGTGCCCAGTAGCGTGGCCGGTGCCACGTCGGGCAACAGCACAAACAAGGCCGGGATCTGAATCAGTCCGCCGCCGCCAACCACGGCGTCAACGAAGCCCGCGACAAACGCCAGGCCGCACAGCGCCAGCAGTTCCGGACTCAAGGCGCTGTGCGGTCAGATTCCGTTGCGCGCCAGCTCAGAGCACCTTGCTGACGCTACTGGGGACCTCGAAACGACGGCCGTCGAGCACGCGGTTGAGCAGCAGGGTGATCCATTGACGCGAAGCGGTCAGGCGCCGAATCACGATGTAGGTCTTGCCCTTGTCCTGCTCCAGCTCGTAGCGCTCGATCGTCACCGTGATCGGAGCGTTTTCTCCACGCATCAATACATGCGCGGTGATCCGGCCGGCGTGGGTGTCGACCGAACAATCCTTGACCTCGCCGTATTCGCCGAACTTATCGTTGAAGAATACTTTGAGGCCGACGCTCAGCGCCGAGTCCTTCATCGCTTTACCCATGCGTCCAAAAACCATGCCGCCCTCACAGAATGTCCGACGCGTAAGCGGCCAGTCGCGACCGTTCACCACGCGCCAGTGTGACATGTCCTCCATGCGGCCAACCCTGGAAGCGGTCGACGACATAGGTCAGGCCGGACGTTGTTTCGGTCAGATAGGGCGTATCGATCTGGCCGAGGTTGCCCATGCAGATCATCTTCGACCCGGGACCGACACGGGTGATCAGGGTTTTCATCTGCTTTGCGGTCAGGTTCTGTGCTTCGTCGATAATGATGTAACGGCTCAGGAAGGTTCGACCGCGCATGAAGTTCAGCGAGCGGATCTTGATGCGCTTGGCCAGCAGATCATTGGTGGCTGCACGCTCCCAATCGCCGGCGTGACTGTTCTGCGTCAGCACTTCGAGATTGTCCATCAGCGC
>JBFFJL010000229.1:0-6274 GCA_041555955.1 Nevskiaceae bacterium | reverse complement strand
GGTTTTCGGTGCCGAACTCATCCAGCATCAGGAACGGGTCCAGACGCAGGCCGGGCTGTGCGCCGATGCTGCGACGCAGTTTCACGCCGGCACCGTCGGAGGTTTCCATGCCGCGGATGACCTGCTGCAACTGACGTGATTTCATGATCCTCGCTCCGGTTGAACGGTGGGTGCAGGGTGCTGATGGTACTGGGGACTTCAGGCGGCCAGCGCGGCCGTCGGGGTGCGTCGGCGCGTGGCGAGCCAGGCGTCGAGGCTGATGCTGCCGGCGCCGTTGGCGACCAGGAACAGGAAGCCGCCGGCCATCGCCAGGTTCTTCATGAACAGGATCTGCTGCATCGGGTCGTTGCCGGCATGGAACAGCGCGGCCGAGACGATGCTGAAGCCAGCCAGTGCGATGGCGACGTAGCGCGTCAGCAGGCCGGCGACGATCGCCAGGCCGCCGCCGAGTTCGACCAGGATCACCAGCGGCAGCAGCGCGCCGGGCACGCCGGCGGATTCCATATACGCCTGGGTGCCGGCGTAGCCGCCGATCTTGCTCCAGCCGGCGGTGACGAAGATCGCCGCGATCAGGATGCGTCCGGCCAAGGTGGTGACCGGGTTGAGGGTGTCGAGCAGTTTGTTCATGGGTGTGCTCCGTTTGAAGTGTTGAAAGACGATCCGGTCTTATGCGGCCAGGGCTTCGATGCGTTCGACGGCGGCGTCGAGCGCGTTCTTGCGCGATTCCTCGCCCAGGTTCAGGCCTTCGGCGTAGACGAACTCGATGTCGCGGATGCCGATGAAGTTGAGGAAGTCGATCACGTAGCGCGTCTGCGTATCGCGCGGCGTGCCCTGATACATGCCGCCTCTGGCGGCGAACACGTAGACCCTGCGATCCGCCAGCAGACCTTCGGGGCCGTTGGCGGTGTAGCGGAAGCTGACGCCGGCGCGGGCGATGTGGTCGAAGTAGGCCTTCAGGGTCGAGGGAATGCCGAAGTTGTACATCGGCAGGCCCAGCACGATGACGTCGGCGGCCTTGAGTTCATCGATCAGTGCGTCGGACACGGCGGCGTGCGCGTGCTGGTCGTCGGTGCGCTCTTCGGGTTGGGTCAGAAACGCACGGAAGCGTTCGGCGCTCAGATGCGGCAGCGGCTCGCTGCCCAGATCGCGCATGACGACCGTGCCGTCCGTGTGCTGCTGGCGCCAGGCGTCGACGAACTGATTCGCGAGCTGGGACGAGGTGCCGCCTTCGGCGAACAGGCTGGTGTTGATCTGTAGCAGGGTGGTCATGGCGAGCTCCGTAGGTGTATCGGGGTGTCGCCATTAAACGATTGTAGGAATCGATAAAAAAGACGAAGATTTCGGCAAATACAATCGAATGGATCGATATGTCTGGTCCCCGCATCACCCTGGAGCAGTGGCGCGCGCTGGTCGCCGTGGTCGACGCCGGCGGCTATGCGCAGGCGTCCGAAACGCTGCACAAGACGCAATCGACCGTGACCTACGCGGTGCAGAAGATCGAGCAGCTGCTGGAGGTGAAGCTGTTCGAGCTGCAGGGGCGCAAGGCGCAGCTGACCGCGGCCGGGCAGGTGCTGTACCGCCGTGCCCAGCTGCTGCTGGAGCGTGCCGCCGCACTGGAACGCGGCGCCGCCAGCTTTGCCGACGGCTGGGAGCCCGAGGTCCGCATCGCGGTCGAGATCATCTTTCCGACCTGGCTGCTGCTGCGCTCGCTCGAACGCTTTGCTGCCGAGCGGCCGGAAATCCGGGTGCAGCTGTACGAGACTGTGCTGGGCGGGACCGACGAAGTGCTGCGCGAACGGCGCGTCGATCTGGCGGTGTCCGGCCACGTGCCCCAGGGCTTTGCCGGTGATCCATTGCTGCCGGTGCGCCTGATCGCCGCGGCGCATCCGCAGCATCCGTTGCATCAGCTTGGGCGCCCCCTGAGCCTCGACGATCTGCGTGAGTATCGTCAGCTGGTCGTGCGCGACACGGCGATTCAGCACGTACGTGAATCCGGCGGCTGGCTCGGCGCGGAGCAGCGCTGGACGTTCTCGCACAAGGCCACGCAGATCGCCGCCGCCTGCATGGGGCTGGGCTTTGCGTGGTTCTCGGAACACACGATCCGGCGTGAACTCGACGCCGGCGAACTCAAGCCCCTGCCGATGCGCGAGGGCGGCGAGCGCATCGGCCAGATGTATCTGATGTTTGCCGACCCGGATCAACCGGGCAAAGCGGCGACGCGTCTGGCCGAGATTCTGCGCGAGGATGTGGGCAGCGCCTGCGCTTCGGACCACGCGCAGTGACCGCTCGAATTTCAGTGAATGGATGACGGGCTGTCGGCAGATCAGGACAGCAGTGTCCGGCACGCGATGTGCATAATTGAAGCTGATAAAAAATTTACTCAGGGTGCACTTGTGAAACGAATCTTCCTGTTGCTCGCTGTGGTTTGCTTTTTGGGCGCCTGCGCATCATCGCCCGAAGGGAAGACGCCGGGCGCTGCGGTTGCGGCCGGGAGCACGTCTGACGCTGCCGCTTCGGAGCTGGCGTCGAGTGCCGGTGTCAACAGGGATCGGATGGTCTGCACCAAGGAGACGCCGGTGGGCACGCGGTTTGCGCGCACGGTGTGCCTGACCCAGGGCCAGCGCGATGATCTGGCGGAGCAGAATCAGAAAGAAATCAACAAGACCCGGAAATCCCCAGTGCCGGGTGAATTGGCGCGGTAGCGCGTCGATTTGCTTACCAGCGCAGCATCGGCATCGGGCTCAGCGGATGCGAGCGCAGGCGCTGCCACGCGAGCTGGACCAGACGCTGGTGAAAGCCGGCATTCGGAAACGCCGCGGACACCTCGCGCAGGAATGGTCGCGGTAACCCGAAGCGGATCAGTCGCAGGCTGACGTCAACCAGATCCGCCTGGCGGAACGCCTCGACCAGCGCTGCGGGTTCCTCGCGGTAGCGGCGGATCTTGTGATGCTCCCGGATCATCGCGCGAATTTCAGGCGTCCATGCGGAAGCGCCGACCTCCTCCAGATAGCTTTCGGCCAGCTGCTCCGACGGCGCCAGATAGTCGAAGGTGTGGTGCGTCCAGATGCCGAGGTCGTGAAAGGCAGCGGCAATCGAGATCTTGCGGCGCGATTCCGCGGTGTCGTCGCTCAATGCCAGCGCAAAGTTCGCCATGCGCTGGCAGTGGTTGCGGTAGGCGAGGTGGTCGCGGCCCAGCGCCGCGGCATGAGGGTTGAGCAGTTCGTCCAGCAGCGGAAATTCGATGACGGTCACGCCGGCCTCCGATGGTTGGGTGAGTGACGCATCGTGCTCGCGCCCGCGCCGCAGCGGAATCATTAAACTGGCAAGACTGCTTTGCATCTCTGCAAAGGTCCACGGCGAGCTGTTGCATGAACCCATCTGATCTGGACTGGAACGATATCCCGCTGCTGCTGGCGCTGGCCCGCAGCGGCAGCATGAGTGCGGCCGCGCGCAGTCTCGGCGTCGACGTGTCCACGGTCAGCCGCCGGGTGGCTGCGGCGGAAGCCGCACTGCAGACCCCGCTGTTCATCCGCAGCACCCGCGGTTACCAGCCGACCGATGCCGGCGCGGTTTTCATTGCGCGGGCCGAGCAGGTACAGGGTGAGGTGCAGACGCTGGTGCTCGAAACCCGCGCCGAAGCCGAAGGCATTCATGGAACCGTGCGCATCACCGCCGTCGACACGCTGTTCGATTACTGGCTGGTCGAGCGACTGCCGGCGTTGTTGCGCCTTCATCCGCAACTGCGGATCCAGCTGATCGCCGACGATGGCAACCTGTCGTTCACACGCCGCGAAGCCGACTTTGCATTGCGGCTGGCGCGGCCAACGCGCGATGCGGCCTTGCTGATGCGCAAGCTGGGCCAGATCGGCATGGCGGTCTACGCGGGTAAGGCGTTCGACGGTGTGCCGCGCGCGCAGTGGGGGGCCCAGCCGTGGCTCGCGTACAACGACGAACTGTCCGGCCTGCCGGAGATGCAGTGGCTGGCACGGCTCAGCCCCGCGCCGCGGCGTGTGGTGCAGGTCAGCAGCGCAACGACACTGGTGCATGCCTGCAAGGCGGGCCTGGGGCTGGCCCTGCTGCCGAGCTTTATCGCAGATGCGGCCGGACTGCATCGGCTCAGTGGCGGGCCCGAACTGCATCGCGATCTCTGGCTGCTGAGTCACCGCGACACCGCCAGCATCAAACGCTTTCGCGCCGTCGCCGACTGGCTGCAGCAGGCCTTCGAAACCGACAGGACTGCGTTGGCTCGATAGTCTCCAGTTGATGGGCGATGGGCACTCATTCCCTGCAGCGCTGGGTGAGCGCCGGCCCTGAAATTCACGTGAGCCCCGTGGACCGAGCCGGCCGCAGCGGCAGGCTTAATCCGGAATGTGGAAATTCTGCTCGCGGAACAGCTTCAGACAGGCATCAACGATCACCGGATCAAAGTCGGTCCCGCGTCCCGCGGTGATCTCGTCGAGCGCGGCGTCAAGCCCCTTGGCTTTGCGATAGGGGCGATGCGAAGCCATCGCTTCGACCACGTCGGCGACCGCGATGATTTTCGCTTCGAGCAGGATCTGCTCGCCCTTGAGTCCGCGCGGGTAGCCGCTGCCGTTGATGCGTTCATGATGTTGCCGGACCATCTCGGCAACCGGCCACGGGAACTCGATGTCCTTGAGGATCTCGTAACCGGCCTCGGCGTGGCCCTGCACCAGGGCGTATTCGATCTCGCTCAGCCTTCCTGGCTTGGCGAGGATTTCGGCGGGGACACTGAGTTTGCCGATGTCATGCACAGTGGCGGCGAGCTTGAGCCCGCGCAGCTGCATGTCCGGCAGGCCGAGGACGGTCCCGATGGCCAGCGCGATCTCCGCCACGTGCCGCTGGTGTCCCGCAGTGTAGGGGTCGCGGATCTCGACGGTGCCGGCCAGCGCGTCGACGGTCGCTTCCATGCTGCGCTCGAGACGTTGCAGGTCCAGCAGATGCGCTGCGCGGTCACGCTGCGTCAGCAAGCCAAACGCCAGATCGCCGGCCATCTCGGTCAGCAACGCAAGTTCATCAGCGTCAAATGCCTCCTGATCCTGTGTGTAGATGCACAGGACCCCGAACACCTGATCGCCATTCTTCAGTGGCAATGCGACCATGGCCGCGCAGCCGGCGGCCTGCGCCGCTTGCTTCCACGGCGCCATGTTCGCATCGGTTGCAATGTCCTGGCTGACCACGGCCTCGCCGGTACGTACACAGAGACCCGCAGGGCCACGGCCGTGTTCATTGTCGCCCCAACTGAACTGCGCGGAGGCGACATAGCCGGTATCGTCGCCGGCGACCCCGACGGGCCGGATCGGATCACCCTCGCCGTGTTCCACCAGGCCGACCCAGGCCATCTTGTAGCCGGCTACATCGACCAGTGCCTGCGCCATGGCGTCATACAGTTGCGCTGCGCTGGTTGAATGGATCAGCGCACTGTTGCCGCTGCTCAGCGCCTTGAGCGCGCGCGTGGAGCGCGCCAGAGCGAGGGCCTGCTGCTTGTGCTCGGTAATGTCCATGTAGGTGCCAAGCACGCCGACAATTTCACCCTGTGCATTGCGCAGCGGCAGCTTGCTGGTCAGCAAGGTCAGCGTGCCGCCGTCCGGTGTGGTCTGCGGTTCCTCGACTAGCAGTTTGGCGCGTCAGCTGTCGATGACGGCGCGGTCGTCGCCGCGATACAACGCGGCTTGCTCGCGCCACGTCATCTGGTAGTCGTCCTTGCCGATCAGGTTCTTGGGATCAGACCAGCCAGCGTCGCGAGCGAATGCGGTGTTGCAGCCGAGGTAGACCAGATTGCGGTCCTTCCAGAACACGCGCACGGGCATCGCATTGAGGACGCCTTCGATCAGCAGTTTGGCGTCATTCAAGGCTTCTCGCGCGAGCTTGCGTCCGGTGATGTCCTGGGCCGTGCCACGGATTGCTACGATGGTGCCATCGGTGCCGCGTACGGCTTCACCGCGTGCTTCGATCCAGTGCGACTTCCCGGACGCTTGCGGAAGTTCGAGTTCAATTGTGTAGGCTCTGCCCGAGCGTGCACATTCGGCAATCGAGGCATAGAGTAGTTCCACACTGTTCGCGGCGAGCAGTTCGCGAAACTCCTCCAAGGTGGGCGCCGGGAGGTCCGGGTTGCGTACAAAGATCCGATAGATCTCTGACGACCAGGTGACTTCGCCGGTGGCCGTATTCAAGTGCCAGCTGCCGATGTGCGCAACCCGCTGTGCTTCTTCGAGTTCCTCCCGCACCGCGCGGCGCTTGCGATTGGTCAGGCAAT
>JBFFJL010000228.1:0-6284 GCA_041555955.1 Nevskiaceae bacterium | reverse complement strand
GTGCGGCGCGCCGCACCCGGCGGCGATGAAGACATCCGCAGCCTGATCACACCATCGCGAGCGCGCGCATTGGCGCTGAACAAGGCCTACAGGGCGCTGGTGCGCGAACAGAGCTATCGGCAGGGACGCACGCCGCTGTTGCAGCCGGCGACGCAGGCCCTCCGCCAGATCGAGCGCGACGACACCGGCCTGGAAGCCGCAGGCAAGGTCTACGCCGACGGTCGTCTGTGGCTGGACTGGACGTCAGCCCACTCCGCGCCCTGAGCCTGCGGACACGTCACACCCGCGGCTTGGCGCGCCTGGTCGGCGCGGCCGCCAGTGGATCATCCGGCCACGGATGCTTCGGGTACCGTCCACGCAGGTCCTTGCGCACATCGGCATAGCCGCGCCCCCAGAATCCGGCCAGATCCTGCGTTACCGCGACCGGGCGCCGTGCCGGCGACAGCAAATGCAGCACGACCGGCAGGCGCCCCTCATTGACCGCAGGCGTCTGCGCGCAGCCGAACATCTCCTGCAGCTTGACCTCCAGTGCCGGCGCATCCGGCGGCCGGTATTCCAGCCGCAGCCGCGAGCCGGTCGGCACCGTCAGGTGCGTCGGCGCCAGTCGCTGCAGCGACTGCTGCAGCGGATAGGCGAGGTGTGTCGCCAGCACAGTGCCGAGATCCAGCCGGCTCAGGTGCGCACGGCGGCTGATTCCCGCCAGATGCGGCAGCAGCCAGTCCTCCAGCGTCGCCAGCAAGGACGCGTCATCGACCGCAGGCCACGCTTCGTCCGGACGCCAGACACGCAACGACTCCACCCGCGCCTGCCACTGCCGGGTCTCCTCGGTCCACGGCAGGCAACCCAGCCCCAGCTGACGGATTCCGTCCAGCATCGCGCGGCTGACAGCGTCTCCTGCTCGCGCCTGTAATGGCCGGCTCAACAGCACGAGGGCGCCGAGCCGTTGCTGGCGCTCGGCGACGACTACTTCGGTTTGCGCATCCCAGACCACACGATCGTCGTTTCGGATCGCCTCGGCGTGATCCGTGCGCAATGCGGTTTCGTCGTACGCCACGGCCTGACGAATGCGCCGCGCACCGCTCTGGGCGCCAGCGCTCTGCACGCTCCAATGCGCGATGGCGAGCCATTCCGACTGCGCCAGCGGATCGCCCTCAGCGATCCGCGCCTCACCACCGTCGGCGCAGAGATAGGCCACTTCGCGCACGCCGCGAATACCTGGTCGGCGGCGCCCGATGCGCTCGGGATATCCCCAGGCCACGATGCGGGCGACCTCCTCGATCGACACGCTGCGTGCCGGCTCGACACCGATCAGTCGCGCCAGCTGGGTCACACTGTCGCGCACCCGCCGCTGCGCCGCCGCCTCGATCCGCCCCGCCACAGCCGCCTGCACCGCCACGGCCAGATCGGCTGAACCCCCATCGCGCTCATCCAGCATCGCTGCGACCCAGATCGCGACGCCGGCCAGGCCCTGCGCCTTTGCCGACAACAGCATGTGTCCCCGTCGCGGCGCGGTCGGCAGACGCGCCAGTTCTCGTCCGTGCGCGGTGATACGTCCAGCGCCATCAATCGCGCCCAGGTCACCGAGCAGGCCGCGCGCGTAGCGCCATGCGGTCGGCGGCGGCGGGTCCAGCAGGCGCAGCGACTCTGGTTGCTCGACGCCCCAGACCGCCAGCTCCAGCGCGAAGCGCGTCAGGTCGACCGCCAGAATCTCCGGCGTGTCGTGCGCCGCCAGTCCCCCTTGCTGCTCGGCACTCCACAGGCGATAGCACACGCCGGGGCCGAGGCGACCGGCACGGCCGGCGCGCTGATCGGCCGAAGCACGCGACACGCGCTGAGTGTCCAGGCGGTCGGCCCCGGCACCGAAATCAAAGCGGGCGACCCGCACCAGACCGCCATCGACGATCGTACGCACGCCCTCGACCGTCAGGCTGGTCTGCGCCAGATTGGTGGCGAGGATGACTTTGCGTCGGCCACCCGGATCGGGCAACAGCGCCGCATCCTGATCCTGTGGCGACAGATCACCGTACAACGGATACAGCGCCACGGTGTCGGCCAGCCTGGCCGAGAGCATGCGCTGCGCGTTGCGGATCTCACGCGCGCCAGGCAGGAACGCCAATACATCGCCCTCGGTTTCCTGCAGCGCCGTAACAACGCCCTGCGCCACAGCGGCGCCATGTTCGGTCTCGCCGCGCAGCGGCCGGTAGCGCAGGTCCACCGGATACAGCTGCCCTGAACTCTCGATCAGCGGCGCGTCATCCAGCAACTGCACCACGCGCCCGGTATCCAGGGTCGCGGACATCACCAGCACGCGCAGATCCGGCCGCAGCGTCTCACGCGCGTCCAGCGCCAGCGCCAGCGCCAGATCGGCATCCAGCGAGCGCTCGTGAAACTCGTCAAAGATCAGCAGGCTGGTGTCCGGCAACTCCGGATCGGCTTGCAGCCGCCGCGCCAGCAACCCTTCGGTGACGACCTCAATCCGGGTCTGTGCGCTGGTCTTGCGCTCGAAGCGCACCTGATAGCCGACACGCTGACCGACCGACTCACCCAGCAGACTGGCCATGCGCCGTGCCGCAGCGCGTGCCGCAACGCGGCGCGGCTCCAGCATCACGATCTTGCGGCCCTGCAGCCATGCTTCGTCCAGCAACGCCAGCGGAATCGCCGTGGTCTTGCCCGAACCCGGCGGCGCAGCCAGCACGGCACAGCCCTGTGCGGACAGCGCCGCCCGCAGTCGTCCGACTGCGTCGAGGACCGGCAGATTAATAACACTTGGGAGAGAAACCATCGGGAATGCGGCAGCCTGGAACAAGCCACATAGTCTAGGGCCACGATCAGCGCATCGCGCTCACCTGCCGCAGGTGAACTCAAGCGAGATCAGTCGACCAGCGTCGCGCCGCCGCCATCGCAGCTCAGATTGCCCCCCACGTCAACCTTGTCCAGATCGATCCCGAGACCGCTTACCAAGACATCAAGCAGCGGATCGAGTAACGGCGAGAGCGCCGCGTCGATGATGCCTTGCAGGGTTGAGACCAGGGTGTTGACCACACTCCCCACCAGATACAAGACGCTGCCAAGCCCGCTGCCGCCGATGCCACCGCTGCCGGTCGGTTCGTAGAACTCCAGCGACAATCCGGACAAGGTACTCGACAGGCTGCTGACAATGCCGCTCGAGGACACGCTCTGCCACGCCGGGGCCTCACCGATATTCGGCAAACCACCCACGGGAGGATCGGTATAGACCGGCGTACTGGTGCCACCCGCAACCGGCACGTCAGCTTTCAGGCCGATGCCGCCGCCAGAAAAGGCAGTGCGCTGCGCATCCGCCTGATTGTTGCTCCATGTTCCCCCTGCGGTCTGCCATTCAGTCCAGCAAATCAATAACAAGGTGCATTGGTAGCGAATGCGCTGACTGCCGATATCAAGCAACGCGACGGGCTCGACCATCGGCGCTGCTGCCGAAGCAAACACCTGGTCCGCAGCATCCTCCGCAGAATCTCCCATTTTCCCGATGCGCAATTGCGCGACCGCTGTCGTCGTCGGCGCCGTCAACGACTTGCCTTCGTCGTCGCAGGCGTAGTCACTGACATGCGCCTCCCCAGAACCCGCATCCAGATTGATGTCCAGCCTGGGAGACGGAAGGATCTGAATATCAGTTACATCCCTTTGAATGTCGCAGTAAATCACGCACGACAGGCTCGATAACAGCCCCACCAGATTCAAGGACAGCAAATCATTCACCGTCGTCGTGATTCCAGACACGACGCTGTTGCTCAGCAATGCATTCAAAGTGCTTAGCACCGACCCCACAACCGGCAGATCCACCGAAATCAACGTCCGAACTTGCGCGGTCCGCACATAAATGCGGTCCGGACCCATCGGGTCAGCGGCCGCCAGCGCCGGATTACCGATCGCCGACAGCTGCGGCGGTTCGATGACCTTGGCGCGAACCTGGACGCCGACGACGCCGGGCAGGCTGATCGGCAGATTGGCACACACGGCGCAGGCGCTGCTGGCCAGTTGCACGCTGCCTTGCACCAATTGCAGCAGATTGAGGTCGGTATCCAGCCCCGCCTCCGGCGTGCCGGTTTGGACGTTCAGCAGATCGCCCAAATGAATCAGCGGATCAAATCCAGGCAGACCCAATGCCAACAGATCATTGAGCCCACCAACTCCCGCGGTGATATCGCCAGTACCGCCGCCCTGCTGGAGAACATCAGCGGCCACCGAAAGCAGCTGACCCAGGGTCACGTCGGCACCCAGAACTTCATCGTAGTTACCGGCGTCGACTCCCAGATCCAGCGCCAGTGCATCCAGATAGCTGAGCAGGTTGATGTTGGTATCGAGCAACCCGTTCCATGCGGCCACAGACAAGTTGACACTGCCGCCCAGCAGTCCGCCCACGACGCCGTTGAGCAGGGTGCTCCGATCGGTATCAACCGCAACAACCGTGCTCTTGATCGTCAGCTGTGCCAGCGCCTGGTCCGCCAGCGCAACCGCGGAGGCGATCAAGGTCGGCGTCTGGCTGAACGGCAGAAACCTCGGGGGAACGCCAGAAATGGTCGCGCGCACTGCGTCCAGCTCGTCATCGACCACGCTGGTATCAAGCCGTGCGGCTGCGGTGCTCGCCGACGGCGTCCACTTGCCGCACTCCACCTGCAGCGCATACGGCTTGGTGCCAAGATTCCGTGCCGCATTGTCGGCGGCTGCCGGCGTCGCATTGTCCGCACAGGAGCGCAGGCCGGTCACGGGAGAGACCAATTTGCGCGCGCCGGCCATTGCCGCCAGATCGGCAGCTTTCTGATACTCACGCTTGTAGTAGTAGAGAAACCCGATATCGGTGATCGACAGCATGATCACCACCAGACTCAGCGCGATCGCAGCGAATGCGATGATCGCGCCGCCCTGGCGACGGGCTGACGCCAGCCTGGCGTACGAACGGAGCGCTGTTCGGTTCGGCGTCATAGCTGCACGATGGCACAACCGCTGAGGGTCTGCGGCATCCAGCTGTCAAAGCCGCCGACGATGGGCAGGGTGATGGACGGCAAGATCCGCGCACTGCTGTAGGGATACGAAACACGCACCCGAAGCAGACCCGATGATGCATCCCCACCGCCGCAGCTGCCATTGTCGACCACAACCGTCGGCAGCACCGTCTGTTCCAGCCAGGTGCGTCGCGCCGCGTAGTCGCCAATCCCTGCCGGCGCGATGATCGAAGACGACAGCGAATTGACCACTTCCAGCTTGATCGAATCCTTCACCGATTCGGAAATGCTGCCGTAGCTGCTCACTGAGGAGCTTGCCAATCCGAGTGCTCTCGCGCCATCGGATGCGGCGCGGGACAACGCCATCTGGGTGTACAGCACGGAACCGAAGGTCACCATCCCATACAGGACCAGCACGAAAATGGGCAGCACGAACGCAAATTCGAGAACCGCTGACCCGACCTGATGACGTCCGCCCCGTCGTCTGATCTGCCCCTTCATGAGTTCAACGCCCGACCGTCAATCAGCAACCGCGCCTGTCCCATCAACGCTTTCGGCGTCAACAAGCCCAAGCCGGGAATGGTGGGTAAAAATGGTGCATTTTCATAGTCGTAGGTCACGGTGACTACAACCTGACAACTGGTCGCAAAATCATTGCCGCATGCCGGCGCGGTTCCGGCACCGATCGAGCAATCGGCAGCGCTGCAGCTCACAACGGATGCGCTGGCGGCACAGTCCTCGCCAACCGGGCAAACTCTCAGGACGATGGTCGGCGCGGCACGATAGTCCATCCATTGCGCCCTCAAATCTGACACAGCGTAGCCCGCGCCGAGGCGGGAACTGAGCTGAAACTGCGCCTGCTCATCGGCATCGCAGGGGTGCCCTAGATCAGCGGCACAGGTGCCGAGTGGATGGCGCAGTGCCGCGCGCGCACCCTCCTCTGCCGAATGTTGCAGTCCCAAGCGCATCAGAAAGACCACGCCGTAGGTCAGGATGCCGTAGAACAGTAAAAACAACACCGGAAACACGAACGCAAACTCGATTGCCGTCGCGCCTGCCTGGGCTTTGAAGCCGGTACCGTTCTGCCTTTGCCTGACCATTTGAAAACTGGCACTACCCTCGGTCAATTCGCATGCTGATCATCCGTGCCCGCAGCGGCCGTGCGGAGCATGCGTCCTAAACCAGAGCATGACCACTCCGAGACGGTCAAATGCGACATGACCGTCAAGCGGGCCCATTGGACCGATGACGGGCCGATGCGCCGTCAGGCCTCAATCGCCGATGGACAGCGCCAGCAGACCCTCG
>JBFFJL010000227.1:0-6287 GCA_041555955.1 Nevskiaceae bacterium | reverse complement strand
CCTTGAGAACATGTTTGCCGAAGGGCGTGAACTTGTAGGACGAGCCGAGCAGAATATCGCGCAGCGTCCGTGAGACCACCACCTCTCCCTGACCAGCCTGCGCCATGACGCGGGCGGCGATGTGTACGGCAATGCCGCCGATGCGCCCGCCCTCGCGCAGCTCAACGCTTCCCGCGTGCACGCCGGCACGAATGCTGATCCCGAGCGCTGCAATCGCGTCCCGCAGGGCCTGCGCGCAGTCGATTGCGCGTTCAGGTCTATCGAACGTGGACAGTGTTCCATCGCCCGAGGCTTCGATGAACTTTCCCTGGTACAGAGCGACCTGCTCGCGGACTGCAAGATCGTGCTTCTCCAGCAGGGACCGCCAATCGCTGTCCCCCTTCTCCGCTGCGCAGCGCGTCGAATCCACGATGTCGGTGAAGAGCACCGTCAGCAGTGCACGCTCCGGCTCATTGCCGTAGCGGCGGCCGGTGACGAACTCCTCGATGTGACCCAGCACCAGATCCGGATTCTCGAAGACCACGATGCCGTCTGAGCCCGGAAGTTCAATGAAGCGCGCCCCCGGAATGTGATCGGCCAGATAGCGCGTCTGCGCCGCTGGAATCAGCGAAAAGTTGTGGCGCGCCATCACCAGGGTGGGAACGTGTATGTACGGCAACAGGTGTCTCGCATCGAGTTTTGCCTCGCTTTCAAGGTTCTCGGCCATCGCTGCCGGCGATGCAATGGCGCGCTGATACTTAGCGCTCCAGCGCATCAGCGCTTCGTTCTGCGCCTGACCGGGGATGAACAGCGCAGACATCTGCGCGGTACCCCAGCTGTTCAGAACCGACGCCTTGATCCGCTCCACCACGTCCGGAGGAAATCCCTGCGGATACTCCGGCTTTGCCGTCATGCAGGCCGCGGTAACCGCGAGGACAAGCCCCGAGCATCGCCCGGGATGACGGCTCACAAATTCGAGCACCGACACCCCTGCGTCCACCGTGAGCGTGCCGAAGATGATCGGCGCACTCGAACCGGTCGCGTCCAATACGGCAAGGCAATCCTGAACCCAGTGATCCACTGGTGAGGGTTCGCTGTTGCTCGGCGGGTCCGATAGTCCGGCGCCGCGACGGTCGAACATGATCAGGCGGGAGAACGACGCCAGTTTTCGGAAAAAGTGCGCGGCCGCTGGTTCTTCCCACATCGTATCCAGATTGCTCCAGAAACCCGTCGTCATGAGCAGGTCCGGCGGCCCGTCTCCCAGCACCTGGTATGCCACGCGGTCGTCGCCAACATTGGCAAATCGGGTTTCAGGGGTGGCGGCCACGGCGTCAGGCCTCTGGCGTCAGCACATCAACGGCGGAGTACACAAGGCCTGCGCGCTGGTGCGCGACACAACTTTCGCCGACGCCTGGTGGCGAGCAACGTAAGGGCACGAAATTCCAAGTGTGCATCTCCTTCCCCAATAGACGACTCTCGCAATCGGTCCAATCATCAACCGGGATGAGCACGCGCTAGTTGACCCAGGTCAGCCCTGGCAACTTGGCAGGTTGCGCAAACCGTCCGCGCCAGCGCTTCCAGATCGTCCGGGCGAGCTGCCGAGTGCACTGCAGGTCGAAGTCACACGCGGGCACGCGGGATGTAAGCCGCTGCTGTTCAATGAGGATGGAGTGCTGAACGCTGGCTTTCAACAACGGCACTCGTCCGGTCGCGGTATCGCGTGACCCAAAGGATTCGGCTAGATTAGGTCAAAGCTCACAGAAAGACGTCGCGAACGTCTTCGATAGGGGCCCGGCCTCAGGCGACCGGCATACAGCAAGCAGCAGCCAGCAGTGGAGCATCCACATGCATGCCAATGTCATCGCTTTTGTTCGTCTTGTCACCCTCGCAGCCTTGATGTGTGCACAACCGGTGCACGCCATCAGTTTTGATTTGGACGCCGACGGCGACTGGGAAGGAGTACTCAACACCACGATCACTGCCGGCGCAGCATGGCGCATGCAAAGCCCGTCATCCGACCTCATCGGCAAATCCAATGTCGACTCGTCGGTGTGCGCCCATCAGTACCAGTCCTGCCAGGGGTTGTTCCTCACCCAGACTTATCCTGCTTCGCACATCGCCGCGGCGCCCGGAATGCTCTCGATGAACGCGGACGACGGCAATCTGAACTACGCCAGGCACGACATGTTCTCTGGCATTGCCAAGATCACGCAGGATCTCACGCTGACGACAGGTGACTTCGGCATCTTTGCCAAATGGCTGTACTTCTACGATTTCGTCAACAATGACTTCAGCGAATACCACCCTGACCGGATTACGTCTGAGAACGTGAACGTCGTCGGTTTCCGGAACGATCCGGTTTCCAATCGTTATTTCGACCATACCTTCGGCCCCGGAAGCGTCGTCGAAAACCGTCGAGACGATGGCGAAACCCTGAATCAGGTCGGCGCAGCCCTGCAGCTACTGGACTTGAACTTTTACGGGCGAATCTCCATGCCCGGAGCTCGCGAACTGAGCTTCAAGATCGGCCGTCAGGCGGTGAACTGGGGTGAATCGACGTTACTGGCGGTCAACAGCCTCAACCAGGCCAATCCCGTCAATGCGAACAACCTCTACCGCATAGGCACCCAGGTCGAGGAGCTGTTCACGCCGGTCAACATGCTATCGCTGAGCACCGAACCCTTTCTCAATACCACAGTGGAAGTGTTCTACCAGCTCGAATGGAAACCGGTCGAAGCCCCCGCACCGGGCAGCTATTTCAGCTTCTCCGACCTGGGCACGAACAACGCGGTGATGAACGCCAACGTCAGCTTTGGTGGCGCCGCCGAGGATCCGGAGGGGCTGGGTACGTTCCAGGACAATCCACTGGCCCTGATCACCGACACCACGGCGACGATCCGCCGCATACGCGACAACACTCCGGATGCCTCCGGCCAGTTTGGGATCGCCCTCAAGTACTTCGCCGAGGACCTGAACAACGGTACCGAGTTCGGGCTGTATTTCATGAACTATCACTCCAGATTGCCCTACGTCAGCTTCTACGCCTCGCAGGCTTCATGCGCACGGCGCGAAGGCAACAGCCAGGGCATCGACGCCCGCAACACCATCGAGTTTCTGCAGACCTGTTCAAACCTCCCGGCGGTGGCGATCAGCAGCGCCCGCCAGCAGCTGACGGCAGATGCGGTGAATCTGATTCTCAACAACCCGCAGGTCATCGGCGATCTCGGCGTTGCTTCATCGCTGCTGGGGAATCCAGTCGGCGCACTCGGCGTGCTGCAGAGTCTCCTCCTGGGCGGAGACCCCAATGCGCCACTCTCAGACGCATCGCAGCTGGATACGGCGATGATCCAGTTCGAGTATCCGGAGAACATCCAGCTGTTCGGACTCAGCTTCAATACACCGGTCGGTGAATACGCTCTGCAGGGAGAGGTCGCCTATCGGCCACACCAGCCTTTGCAGATCGCGTTGGCCGATCTGTCGTTCGCCGCTTACGGCCCCACCCTGACACGCTGTCACGATCCCAACCTCGGATGTGCCGGATCATCCGCGGGCAGCGGCTTCCAGGAGGACGGCACGCACAGCGCCGACAACGGCATCTACTACGGGGGTAGCGATGTCGCCGACACGAATCCGGCGTTCCCGTACAACGACACCATCAACATCCTGCTGGGTGACGCGCCCGGCTCGGCCCGTGCCTTTCCCAATTTTGTAATTCCGTATCGCGGAGGCACCGTCGGGGAAAACGCGCCGACTGATCTAGCCCAACCGCTGAACTCGAAGAATCCGGGCTACATCCGCGGCTGGGAAACCTTCTCGACCTACGAATTCAACCTCGGCTTCACGCGCGTCTTCGGTGCCAGCGACAATCCGCTGGGCGCCGACCAGATTCAGCTTGTCGGTGAACTGGGCGCAATCTGGACCCCGGGACTGCCGTCCCTCGACCGCCTGCAAATCGAAAGTCCCGGCGTCTTCACGAGCGCAACGGCCGGCGCCGACGGCACCGGAGCGGACGGCTCGCGCCAAGCCTGCTCGACCAATCCGACCTGCGTCGTTGGCCCGGACGGTCTGCGCTTCAACCCCACCCAGGCGGACCTCGACGCCTACGTCGACAGACTGGCCTGGGGATACCGGTTGATCACGACGCTGAAGTACGAAGGCATCTACGGACCGATCAGCGTGCAGCCCTTCCTCATCTGGGCCCATGACGTGAGCGGCACCGGTCCCGGGCCGGCGGAAAACTTTGTCGAAGGTCGCAGGCAGGCATTCCTCACCATCGAGACGCGATACAAGAGCGCCCTGTCCTTCACCGTCGGCTACGCCTGGTTCTTCGGCGCCGGGGAAAACAATCTGTACAGAGACCGCGACTTCGCACAGGCCTTGGTGAAGTACCAATTCTGAGTGGGCGCGCGCGCTCACTCGCGAGCCATGTACACGCAGAGAATGATCCCGCGCTCGCCGGGCAAGTGGCCCGTCTCGTCACCCTCAACCGCGTGTACGTAGGGGAATCGAGCGCTTAAGGGTGCGCCCGGCAGGATGACTCGGCGCGCTGCGCCTCGCCCTTCGGGTCGTCTCCGCTGCGCGGCGACGATCAAGCCGGCGTCGCCGGCTTGTCGAACCTGAGCGTCGTTCGTCGCAGGTTCGAATGCGCGGGCTGACTAACGGCAGTGCCGTGTCTTACCGCGTGTACGTAGGGAAATTGGTGCGCCCGGCAGGATTCGAACCTGCGACCCTCGGCTTAGAAGGCCGATGCTCTATCCAACTGAGCTACGGGCGCGCTGGGCCTGAATTGTACGTGTTTTGCCTACGCTGTGGCCTTCGAACCACCGACCGGACGGGGCATATTTTTCGCTGTCGTCAGCGCCATTTCGGTTTCGGATCGAACCCGGATTCCGGCGCTCACCCGCAACCTGAATTTTCCTGGGCAAGGACCGCATTCAACGATCGTCGAAAAACCTTCATTTATGCGGTACAAACTACGAAATTCCAGCTAGGATACGAACGCGCAATGAGGGCGCTTAGCTAGGGGACAGTGATATGGCGAAAGCCACCAAGAAGAAACCGGCGGCAAAGAAGGCAACCGTGAAGAAGGCGGTCGCCAAGAAGGCTCCGGCGAAGAAGGCAACAGCCAAGAAGGCAGTTGCAAAGAAAGCTGCAAAGAAAGTTGTCAAGAAGGCTGTCAAGAAGGTAGCCGCCAAGAAGGCTGCACCGAAGAAGGCCGCTGCAAAAAAAGCGGCTCCGAAGAAAGCTGCTCCCAAGAAGGCCAAGCGCAAACCCAGCGCCGCACTGATGAAGGACATGACGCCCAGCGCGATCCTGGCCGAAGTCGTCGGCACCAAGCCGATGCCTCGTGGTCAGATCACCAAGAAGCTGTGGGCTTACATCAAGAAGAATGGTCTTCAGGATGCAACCAACAAGCGGCAGATCAACGCCGACGAAAAGCTGAAGAAGGTGTTCGGTGGCAAAGCCATGGTCAACATGTTCGAGATGACCAAGCTGGTCAGCAAGCACATCAGCTGATGGCACCCTAGGCGACGCATGCGGTCTTCGCGTGCGTCGCTTTTTTGTTCCTAACTGCGCACGCTTGCGCCAATGAACGCAGTTACACCCGGTAGCGCAGACTGATCCGACCCCCATCGGAAGTGCTGCACCCTCTCCGATCGGACTCAGCAAATTGTTAGGCTCGCCGCCGTGGGCGGCGCTGTAGTGTGCGCTCCACGAACCTTACCAGCAGGGATCTTTCCGGAGCCGTCCGATGAATTTTCGCATCCTGCGCGCACTACGCCTGTACGCCTCACACTTTGCACGCCCGCCCACGCCGCCGAACGCGTGTGGGCGACGCCCCGCCCCTCCCCCCACATTCAGTAGCAAGCAGATTTTGAATCCGAGGTTGATCGAATGGCCTGAGCAGCCAGTTGCTTGGCGTAGCTGGCAGGCGTCAGCCCGCCAAGTGCTTTCTTCGGTCGCTCCTCGTTGAATTCGCGGACCCATGTGTTGATCACCGCCTATGCGTGCGCCAAGCTGACGAACCAGTGCTCGTCGAGGTATTCGTCACGTAACCGACCGTTGAACGATTCGACGTACGCGTTCTGGTTGGGCTTGCCCGGTTCGATCTGGCGCAGTGTGACGCCGCATCGACGCGCCTACGTCAGCATGGCCTCACCGGTTAGGGATGCTCTGCACAGCCTCTGTGATGCGAGAGAATAATGGCGTTGCAACGTAAGGATGTCGGACGGTTGATGATGAAGCAACGCAGTCTTGCTGAGAGCGGATACGAGCGGCGGCCAAAGGCGACGAAGCGTCAGCGGTTT
>JBFFJL010000226.1:0-6290 GCA_041555955.1 Nevskiaceae bacterium | reverse complement strand
GGAAGTCGGTGGACCAGTACAGACAGTCGGCGCCGAAGTAGTCATACGCCGCCTTCAGTCCCATCGGCTCGTACATGAAGGTCGCGCCACACTGCGCCTTGAAGGTCTCCGACGGCGGACGATTCACGCCGGGGAACTCGTAGTGCTGGTGCATGCGCGGATCGAGCAGGGTCTCGAAGAACCACGGCAGCCAGCCCAAGCCCGGCTCGACGAACAGCACCTTCATCTTCGGATACCTCTCCAAAGTGCCGGTGAGAATCCACATGGCAATGGTCTCGGCCAGTGGCGCCCAGGCCAGACCGGTGAAGATGCCCTTCTGCGGCGTCGGGTCGCGACGGAACACATCCCACAGGCTGAGCTTGAGATCCAGATGATTCAGGATTGTCAGTCCGGTCTCCTCGATCGTTTTCCACAGCGGCACGTAGCGCTCGTGATAGAAATCCGGCAGACCGTAGTCGGACGGGAACGGTGTCAGCTGCACGCAGCGCGCCTTCTTGTCCCTGGCCAGACGCTCAACTTCCTTGACTGCAAAATCGATGTCATACAGCGGCAGCTGATATGCCGTCATCAGGCGCACCGGATCGTAGGACGCAAAGTCCGCCATCGCGTTGTTGTAGCCCTGGAACACTTCCTTCCAGTCGTTGCCCATCAGGTCGGGATTGACGATCTTGGCGCCGGCCAGCTCGGGGAAGATCACTTCGGCAAACACACCGTCGCGATCCATCGCGTCGAGCTTGCCTTGCGGATTGAAGTGCCCGGGATCCTTCGACGCTTCCGGATCGACAAAGTCCTCCAGTTCCAGATTCTTCTGACCCCCGCGCAGCACCTTGGCTGCGTATTCCTCGGCTTTCTGGTTGGCGCCATCCCAAACCGCGTGCAGTTCCTTGCGCAGACGCGCCTTGATCCACTCATCGGTGAAATGCACATGGGAGTCAACCGAAACCAGGCGGTCGTGTTCAGCAGTCGTTACGGACATCGTTGCTACCTCCAGCTTCATGCTTTGTAGATGATTTTGAATAGAGACCGTCAGGCCTCAGTGTGTGAATGCGTGTTGCAGTTCCGGATGGGCGTCGAGACCGAGATTGATCTCGACCACGCGACGCTGCGTCAGATCGGCCGGCACCGCGTCGGCATCGGTGTAGAACTGCGAATACCAGTTGCGTAGCTGAAGGATCGGGCCGTCACCCGCGCACAACAACGGATTGTCGACGCGCACCTTGTTGTGCCAGACCGCGACGTCTTCGGTGAACGCCTGGATCGTCAGGTCGACGTAATGCTTGATCACGGCCTGGTTCTGTTCGTCGCTCAGACCGGGAACCTGCTTGACCATCACGCCGAAGCCCAGCTGAAAGTGCATCTGATCGATCGGCAGATTCGTCACCAGCAGGATCGATTCGATTGGCATGCCGTCGGACTCGCCGGTCATCTTGCACAGCAGCGTCGCCGGACCGAAGTAGGTGGCGACCGTGGTCAGATGATTGCGCGTACCGCCGAGGCGCTCGTTGATCCCGACCATCACCTGCGTTGCCCGCGCGCCCTCGAAGATGTTGGCGAAGTATTTGACGTTGGACGAGCCGTGCACCGGGCCGAAGTGGGCGAGGTCGGACAGGTTGTCGACCAGCTCGCGGCAGTTGTTGTCGATCACCCATTGCGACAACGACCAGTCCGACCACTCGGGCGCGCCGACCTGCGGCAGCTGCGGAATATCCTGCTGCTGCGGCGGCGCGTTGCCTTCGGCATCGTTCCAGATGAACAGCAACTGGTTGCGCTCCTGCAGCGGCCAGCTGCGCACGCGCGCTTTCGGCGGGATGGCCTTGCTGTACGGAATGTCCTGGCATGCTCCGTCACCGCCGAAAGCCCAGCCATGAAAGCGGCAGACGACGCGGTTGCCTTCGACCTTGCCGATGCCGAGGTCGGCGCCCATGTGCGGACACCAGGCGTTGAGCGCGCGCAGCTGTTCGTCCTCGCCCTTGAACACGACGATGCGCGTGCCGAAGGCACTGACGCTGTGCGGTTCCCCGTCGCGAAAGGTGCTGGCCAGGCCCAGGCAATGCCAGCCACGGGCATAGCGATCCGGCAACGGCGCTGCCTGGATTTCATATGGGGTCTGCGTGGATCGCGACGGGCTGATGCCGGTGGACATGTGCGGCTCCGGTGATGACGTGTTCGCACTGTCGGGCGTCGTCCGGGGGTCAACCTCATCTGTTCGAATGAGTTGGGCCTTCTGGCGATTGACCCAGATCAATGACCCATGCGGTGCATCAGGAGTATCAGCGCGCACACCCGCGATACGCCCAACAAAATACAATTCTTACAATGGCTTGCGCGCACAACACGGCGCTCGAACGACGCTTGGACGTGGATCGGCGGTAGTCACTTCGGACGAGTTCGTCCATTAGGCTCGAGGCGATAAGTAACTCGCCTTAATTGCCGCCGGAGTTTTCATGTGAACAGTCAGACCGCCACCCAGACCGTACCCTCGATGCACTCCGCCAGCACGCGGGAGAGTCCCACGGCGCAGGAACTGATTCGCCGCGCGCAGAAGCTGCAGCCGGCATTGCGTGAACGTGCCGCGCTCGCCGCACAGCAACGTCGCGTGCCGGAGCAGACCGTGCGTGAGATGCAGGAGGCCGGACTGTTTCGTGTACTGCAGGCGCGTCGTTACGGCGGCTACGAACTGTCGCCGGAAGTGTTCTACGAAATCCAGATGACTCTCGCGCAGGCGTGCATGTCGACGGCGTGGATCTACGGCGTCATCGCCGTGCACAACTGGCAGATGGCACTGCTCGACGACCGCGCCAGCCAGGATGTCTGGGGCGACGATACCTCGGTGCTGATCGCGTCGAGCTACATGCCCAAGGGTCAGGTGCAGAAAGTCGACGGCGGCTTTCGCTTCAGTGGACGCTGGGGTTATTCCAGCGGCATCGACCACTGCCAGTGGGTACTGCTGGGCGGCCTGGTACCGCCCGAAGAGGACGGCGGCGCGCCTGAGTACCGCACCTTCCTGCTGCCGCGTGCGGACATCGAAGTGCTCGACTCCTGGGATACCATGGGCCTGCGCGCGACCGGCAGTCACGACGTCGTGGTCAAGGATGTGTTCGTACCCGAGCATCGCACGCACAAATCCGCTGACGGTTTTGCCGGCACCAGCCCGGGTCTGGCGATCAACACCGCGCCGCTGTATCGCCTGCCGTTCGGTCAGATCTTCGTGCGCGCGGTGTCGTCGTCGGCGATCGGCGCGCTACACGGCGCGCTGCTGTCGTTCCGCGAGTTCGCCTCCAACCGCGTCGGCGACATGGGTACGCGCACCGCCGAACAGGCGCCGGTACAACTGGCCGTCGCCGAAACCTCGGTGGCGATCGACGAAATGAAACTGGTGCTGCAACGCAATTTCGAGTCGCTGATGGGTGCCGCCGAAGCGCGCATCGCGCTGGATATCGAAACCCGTCTGCATTACCGCTACCAGGCCGCGATGGTGGTCGAGCGCTGCGCGCAGCTGGTGTACCGGCTGTTCGTCACCTCCGGCGCACGCGGCCTGTTCAACGACAATCCGCTGGTCCGTCACTTCCTCGACATCCATGCCGGCCGCACGCACTACGCCAACAACCCGGATCTGTTCGGGCGCAACTACGGCGGCGTGTTGCTGGGCCACGACAACACCGACTTCTTCATCTAGCCGGAGCCGCGTGATGGTCCGTATCGAACAACTCGCATACATCGTCGCCGAGTGCGCCGAGCCCGAACGCTGGCGCCGCTTTGCCGAGAATGTCGTGGGCCTGTCCGCGCATGATGCCCCCGACGACGGCCTGTATCTGAAGATGGACGAACGCGCTTACCGCATCGCGGTACAGCGCGGAGCAGAGAACCGCTATCGCGCGTCCGGTTGGCAACTGGCCGACGAGGACGCGTTCGAAACCGCCGCTGAGTTCCTGCAACGCAGCGGCGTGGCCTTCGAGCGCGGCTCCGGCGAGCTCTGCGACGCGCGCAAGGTGCAGGCGCTGCTGTTGCTGCGCGATCCGTCGGGCAATCAGCACGAATTGTTCTGGGGACACCAGTCGGACTTCACGCGCTTCGTGTCGCCGGCCGGCGTGCCCGCGTTCATCACCGGCACGCTGGGCATGGGTCACACGGTGTTACCAGCCCCGAACTTCGACGCAACCTGGGCCTTCTTCCAGGACGTGCTCGGCTTCGAGCTGGCCGATCTTTACCGGCATCGCTATACCGATGATCCACAGGAGCCGCTGAAGCGGATCTACTTCACGCACTGCGCCAACGGCCGTCACCACAGCTTGGCACTGTATGAAGGCGAGGTGCCGAGCGGCTGCGTGCACGCGATGCTCGAAGTACCGTCGATGGACGAGGTCGGCCGTGCCTACGACCGCATGCTCAAGCATGAGGTCAAGCTGATGGCGACGCTCGGACGACACGTCAACGATCAGGTGATCTCGTTTTACATGCTGACGCCGTCGAACTTCGCCCTGGAGTTCGGCACTGGCGGTGCCGTGATCGACTGGGATCGGCACAGCGTGTTCGAGGCCACCGCGGTCAGTCAGTGGGGCCACGACTTTTCGATCGGCTTCGGCTGATTCCGAGGTCGATCGAGCGATGCGATTCCCACGCTTACTTTCTGCCACGCGTGCTGTGCATTTGCGCACGCACGTCGGTCTTCGTCTTTAGCCCCGCCACATCGCCCACGTTCAAAGACTTGTCGCGCCTTAATTTGCGAACCTACTTCTCATAATCTGATGCCGTTCCCTGGAGAGGACTTCACATGAACACCGCCGCCCACACCGTTCCGCCGCATCACGCCGTCAACCGCACGCCGAGAGTGCCCGGCTGGCCCTTGATCGGCAGCCTGCCGGCATTGGCCAAAGACCCTGCGCAGTTCTTCGTCGACTGCTACCGCAAATATGGGCCCGTGTTTCGCCTGAGCATCTTGGGCAACAAGTACGTGACCCTGGCAGGCATTGAGGCCGCCAACTTTCTCGGCACACGCGAAGGCAAGGAGTGCCTGCGCTCGAAGGAATTCTGGGAAGGCCTGGTCAAGGAATACGGCGCCACCCGCATCCTCACCGGCGAGGACGGCGAGTCGCACAAGGAACTGCGCGACATCATGCGTCGCGGCTATTCCAAGGAGGCGCTGAAGGGCCGCTACAACGAGCTGGCCGGGATCACCGACCGCGTGATCGAACGCGACTGGAAGACCGGCAAGAAGGTACCGGTGGTCGAAGCGATGCAGTACATGGTCACCGAGCAGCTCGGCACCATCGTCACCGGTGCCGCGCCGCTGGAATACGTCAAGGACATCCGCACGATGATCCTGTACATCCTCAATGTGCTGGTCACGCGCCAGCGACCGATGATCCTGCTGAAAAACCCGAAGTACAAGAAGGCCAAGGCACGGGTATTCGAGCTCGGCGAGAAGATGATCAGGGACGTCGCCGCTCGCGTCGGCAAGATTCCGGAAGATCAGAAGATCCTGGTCGACGACATCTATGAAGCACACCTGAAGACGCCGCACATCATGCCCGCGTCCGACCTGATCGTGGCACTGACCGGGCCCTACGTCGCTGGCCTCGACACCGTCGCCAACACGACCGCAGCGATCATCTACACCGTGCTCAAGCACCCGGAGGTCAAGGCACGCGTGATCGAGGAAGTCGACGCACTGTTCGCCAACGGCGAGATTGAAGAGGACGGCCTGCTCAAGCGTGTACCGTCGCTGCAGGGCGCAATCATGGAAACGATGCGGTTGTATCCGATCGCCGTCGCGCAGATGCGCACAGCAACCCGGGATTTCGTGTTCGAGGGGCATCAGATTCACAGGGGCGAGATGGTCTACATCGCCACCTCGGTGCCGCATTTCATGGACGAGTATTTCCCCAACGCCAAGACCTTCGACATCGACCGGTTTGCCAAGCCGCGCGCCGAGCATCTGCAGTCGGGCACCTACTCGCCGTTTGGCCGCGGTCCGCACACCTGCCTGGGCAAGAACGCAGCCGAAGTACTGCTGGCGCTATCGATGGCGCGGGTCTTCTATCGGCTCGATCTGGAACTAGATCCGCCGAACTACACGCTGAAAACCAAGACCGCGCCGACGCCGGGACCGGCGATGGACTTCAAGGTGCGGGTCAAGGGCTATCGCCACTGACAACCGTTGCGCTGTTTGCTGTTACACACGGCCCGCTCATGCGGGCCGTGCTGCATTGAACCGGAGCCTGCACGAAACCCCCGACCGCTCACGGCCAGTCGTGGACACCTTAACGCCAGTTCACCACCACGGGTTCGGC
>JBFFJL010000225.1:0-6320 GCA_041555955.1 Nevskiaceae bacterium | reverse complement strand
GTTGAGCAACAGGCGCACCAGCATGGTCTGGCGGGTGACGCCGGTCTTGCAGAAGATCGAACGCAGATGGGTGCGTGCGGTATTGCGGCGCACATTCATCTGTTCGGCGGCTTCGTCCAGCGTCAAGCCCTCGGCCAGCAGCAACGCCAGTTGGGCTTCCATCCGGGTCAGGCCGAACAGGCGGCGCACGAGCTCCTGCGACGGCTGCGCCGCGTTGGACTCGGGATCGCGCAAGAACACGACAGCCGCCGGACGCTGATTGCTTTCAGACCAGCGGCCCATCGGAATCGCTTTGACCAGCACGCCGAGCTTTGCACGACCCGAAGGACGCGTGACTGACATGGCCTCGACCACACCCGGGCCGGTGTCATCAGTGCCCGTGAGCGCGTGGCGAATCATACGCTGCAATTCGCGGCTCTCCTGGCTGCTGTCGACGCTGAGGTTGCCGCCACTGGTCCACAGGCCATCTTTCTCGGCAAAGATGCGCCGTGCTTCCTGGTTCATCTCGATGATGGTGCCATCCTGCGAGAAGTTGACCACGCCCAGCAGCATGCGGTTGACGGTACCGGCGAACAGCTGGCGTTCGCATTCGAGAAAATCCAGCCGCGCGTGCAGCTGGATCGACCGTTTCAGGTGCGGCAGCATGAAGCGCACGAGTGACTTGTCCTGCTCGCTGAACGGCTTGGCGTCGTGCGAGCGGGTGACGCGCAGGCGACATTCGATGCCTTCGCGGGTATAGATATCGGCGCCGAGCAGGTGGCGCACGTCCAGTGGTTTCAGATAGTCGCGGTAGATTGCGCTCTGCAGCCACTGCTTGCCGATCAGCTCTTCGGCGGTGACGACCTCACCTTCTTCGAGCCGAACGAACGGGTCCATCGCGAAAAAGTGTGTCTGATACGACTCGACACCTGCTTCGGTGGTCGGCCCGGTGTTGATCATGACGCCGGTGCTGTCCGGCGACGGCGGACGCAGCATCAGGGTGACGTGCCCGGCACTGAGCTGGTCACGCAACAGCTGCAGCGCGCTGCTCCACGGCGGCGATTCCATCGGGCCTTCGTAGAGTGCGCCGAGTAGCTTATCGAGCTGTTCGAAACTCGGGGTCTCTGGTGTCGCCGCTTTTCCAGTGCCCACCGATGACCTCCCTGCCGCGCTGCGTGCGTCGGCAATCGATCTTGCTGACAGTGGCATTGACCTATCTCCTCCGCGTCATGCCTTCGTTGGCTGTTCCGTCCCCGGCGATTCGGCCGGATGCGCCTGTTCGTCAGCCGTGGGACGGGGCGCTATCAATATGCTGTCGCCAATGTCGCGTCAAGCGCATGACAATCGCGATTTCCGATCGCCGCAGGCCTCATCAATCTGAGTGAATCTGCTGGCTGGAAGCGGATCATGCACCAACTGCGGCGGCAGTGCGAGTGCATTTGCCGTGTTGTTCGGTCATCGGGTTCGGATGAAGTCGTCCGGATGGACGATTCTGCTGCGGGGGTGGCATCCGAGTATTGAGGGCTGACGAACTACGGCGGGAGTGCGGCGACGATGGATGAGAAGAGCATGAAGGCAGCGATGCAGGAATACGTGGATGCATTCAACCGCGTCGATGTTGACGGCATCGTTGCGCTCTACGCCGATGATGCAACGGTAGAAGATCCGGTCGGTTCGCCGCCCAAGGTGGGCAAGGCCGCGATTGCCGAGTTCTATCAGATGGCAATCAAGACCGGCGCCAAGCTGGCGTTGGCAGCGCCGATTCGTGGATCGCATGGCAATGCGGCCGCCATGGCGTTCGATGTTCAGCTCAATATGCCGGAAGGTTCGGCGGTCATCCGCGTGATCGACGTCATGACCTTCAATGCCGATGGTAAATTCGCATCAATGCGTGCGTATTGGGGTGCGGGAGATATGGAACTGCTTGGCGCCAAGAAGTAACGCGCACAGGAGGCGGTGCGATGACACTGGAAGAGATCTCCGATCAACTGGAACTCAAACGTCTGGTGACGGACTACGCCAACGCCATCGACCTGCGTGAGTTTGATCGGCTGGATCGCGTGTTTACCCCGGATGCCTACATCGACTACCGCGCGATGGGCGGCATCGACGGTTTGTATCCCGCGGTCAAGCAATGGCTGCCACAGGCGTTGCAGAATTTTCCCGCGTACATGCACTTCATCGGCAACTGCAGCTTCAATGTCGAAGGCGATGGCGCGACCGGGCGCGTAGCTTGCTTCAATCCGATGGTGGTGCCGCATCCGGCCACGGATGGCGTCGTCGCAGGCAGCGACACGATGTTTCTGGGCCTGTGGTACGTGGACAGATACGTGCGTACCGGCGAGGGTTGGCGCATCGCGCAGCGGGTTGAAGAAAAGTGCTACGACTTCAACGTGCCCGAGTGGATGCGCCAGGCTCTCGGGCAGGCCTGAGTGCGCTGGTCCAGCGCGACTCAGCGATAGCGGTAGACCAGGTCCAGACCGAAGCTGCGGGGTTCGCCCCAGATGACCGCGCGGTCGGCTTGCGGCACATTGTCGATCGCGGCGATTGGATAGACCTTGTCAGCGAGGTTACGTCCCCACAGTGCGACGTCCAATGAGCCGTGCGCGCCGGCATGCAAACCACTCGCGCTCAGTCGCGCATTGAACAGGCCGTAGGCTGGAATCGAGGTCAGCCCGCGCCGGTCTTCGGTGATGACGGTGCCTTGGCGCTCGTCGATGTAGTTGTAAGTCGCATACGCACGCAGAGCGCCCCAGTCGCGTTCGAGCACGGTCCAGTCCGCGGCGACGACAAAGGAATGGCGCGGCGCCGAGGTAAACGGATACAGATCGGCAACGTTGTTGCCGCCGGCATCCAGTACTTCCTCGACCCTGGCGTCGAGATAGGCATAGTTCGCCGACAGTATCAGCGCCGATGTCGCCAGCCAGGTCGTGTCCAGTTCCAGACCGCGCATGCGTGCGCGTCCCGCGTTTTCGGTTTTGGTGTCCGAGATCGTTCCGGGAATCAGGAAGTTGATCTGCATGTCCCGATATGCGCTGTCGAACACGTCCGCGTTGATCCGCAGCCGGCGTTCGAACCACTCGCTCTTGATGCCCAGTTCGTAGGACTGCACGTGCTCCGGGGCGAAGCCGTCGACGAAGCCGAAGCCATAGGTGTTGCCGGCTGAGCTGGCATCGATATTTGGGTCGCGCACATTGAAGCCGCCACTTTTGTAGGCTTCGACCGATTTGCCGTAGACGTTGATGCTGTCGTTGAGGTCGTAGGCCAGCACGTAAGCGAAGGCGTCGTCGCTGAAGCGCTTGTGCGCCGGCACGTTGTCGAACATCTCCGCGCTGGACAGCGGTATCGCGGTGCCGACGCCGGCCAGCTGGCCTTCGACGTAGGTGTCACTGGTGCGGAACTTCACGGCCGTGCGCTCATCTTCGGAGTGGCGATAACCGACGGTCAGGTGCAGGCGCTGTTCAAGCAGATCCGGAGTCCATGTGGTCTGCCCGAACAGGGCGCTGGCGCGATTGTCGATGGTCCAGTCGAGGTCGACGAAGCTCACCAGTCGCGGGCCGGCCAGCGTCAGCAACTGATTGCCCAGATCGGCGGGCAGCGCCGCGACCAGGGCGCCGATCTGCGTCGGTTCGATGGCGGTGCTGAGCTGGTGATTCAGACGGTGACGATTCTCGCGGCCCTGCTCGCTGAACAGGTACGCGCCGAACACATAGTCGAGCTGGTCATCGAGCAGCGTGCCGCTGAGCTGCAGTTCGTGTGACCACTGGCGCTGCGTGACGGTCGGGATCACCAGCGGTGTGGGGCCGCCGTTGGCGACCGTGGCTGCGGGGCCATTGTAGGCGTGGCTGTCGAGGCGGTAGCCGGGTGAACCGGTGCCGCCGGCAAGGTCTGCGTACTGCTGGTCGTCGAGATTGCGGAACGCGCCGACGTACTTCAGTTCGAATGGCTCAAGATCGAGCGTGAGGGTCAGCGCGTGTCCCTGGATCGTCGTTCCGGAAGCTTCCATTGGGGCGCTGGAGGCCAGTCTGGTGAGCCGGCGGTTGGAGTAGATCGTATTGGCCTGCGCGTAAGGCTTGAACAGCTCGGCATCGCCCTTGTCGCTCTGCGGCAGCAGGACCGCCTGGAACATGTAGTTGTAGTACTCCGAGGTGCTGTGGTCGTAGGCGTAATCGGCGGTCAGGTGCTCGGCTGCGAGCCAGCGTGCGTCGAAGCGCAGGCCGCGCTCCTGGCGATCGCCGAAATCCCCGCCGTCGCCGGTGTTCTCGACGTACCCGTCGCGGGTGCTGCCGAGCAACGCCAGCTTCAAGGCCGCAGTATCGCCCACCGGCACGTTGATCGAACTGCGACCGAGCCAGTAGTTGCGACTGCCGAGCGTCAGCTTGTGCGTCATTGTGAAGCTGTCGAGGCTGGGGCGCTGGGTGATCAGATTGACTGCGCCGCCTGTCGTGTTGCGTCCGTACAGCGTGCCCTGCGGACCGCGCAGCACCTCGATGCGTTCGAGATCCGCAATATCCATCGCCAGACCGACGGAGCGCGCGATGTAGACCCCGTCGACATAGACACCAACCGCGGGATCCTGTGTCAGCTGCGCATCGTTGATGCCGACGCCGCGGATGAAGATCCGCAGGGTCGCGTTGTGCGTCGGAAACGGCTCGATGGTCATGCTCGGTACGTTGACGCCGAGATCCTGCACACCCTGGATGCCGATTTGCTCGATCTTGTCCGCGTTGAATGCTTCGATCGAGATCGGCGTGTCCTGCAGCGAGGCGACGCGACGCTCGGCGGTGACGATGATTTCCTCCAGCGATGGCGCGCGTGGCGGTTGTGGCGGCTCAGCCGGGTCGACTTCATGCGTCAGCGGCTCAACCGGCACCCAGGCTTGTGGCGAATCCGTTGCTGATTGTCGCGGCGCGGACGCCGATGCGGCATCACGATCCGACGCTGGCTCTACGCCGGGAGTCGTTGTCTCGGCGGGTGCGTCAGCGTCCGGTCCGCTCAGCAGCGCTTCCAGATCCTGCGCATGCGCGGGGGCGAATGCGAGCAAGGCAGCACCCATCCAGCAGATTGGCCAACGACGCATGTTCTCCCCCGGCGTTCGATTGTCGCGACAGTGGCCTGTCGCTCGCGCTTCATCTGAGGGTCCACAGTATCGGTGTCGGCGCACGCCCCCACCGTACAAACGGACGAGGGGTGGGCTCGGGGGCTGAGTGCGTTGATGCAGGGCTGGGCATGCGATCAAGCACGCAAAGTCATTCCCGCCGACGTCCGCGTTGGCGACGCTATAACCCGATCGGACGTCGGTGTGTGGGGCTGTTGAAATAGCAACAAACGTTTGTTAGTGTTCCCGCGGTGCCGGGAGCTATGGGGCGGCGCCGTGACCGTAAGACACTTTTCATTTGGGAAGCCTCAGGCACAAGGATGAGGTCGGGATGCAAAGTGCCAGTTATGGTTGCGTTCGAGTTTGTCGGGTTCGGCCGGGGGGGCGCATCGTGAATCAGCAACGGCACATTTTTTGATCGTGCATCGCACCATGAATCCTTGCGGAGGCGATTTCGCGTGCGATGGATCGGAGTCGATGTGCGAAATGTTGAATTGACCATGCAAGAGTCGACCGGCTGCGCTAAGTTAGCGCCTGCTGTTCGATGTTGGCGCACTGTCGCCACTTCGATCAGCGCATTCAGATGGGCGACTAGACCCGTGTGGATATGCCGACTTGATCGACGTCTTCGTGATTCGCGGAAATTCCGCGGCGAGGACCTGCTGAGTCAGTGTGCCCACTTTTCAATGCGGTTGGAGAGAGATTCGGAAATGCTAATGAGCAAGCGCTTGATGGCGCCTATTCGTGTTGCTTTGGCTGTGGGGTTGGGCAGCATGGTGACCTTGGCCTCTGCCGCCAAAGTTGACGACGTCGTGACCGCTGGCGAGACCTGGCTGGTGGCGCAGGTGGACTCGCAGAAGAAGGTGGACCAGCTGGGCGAACAGCGCCGCGACCTGCAGGGCGAGTACCGCGCGGTACTGCGCGAGATCGAAGGCCTGGACGCCTACAACCGACAGCTGGAGCGCCAGCTGCAACTGCAGCGCGACGAGATGGCCGAGCTGGACAACAGCATCAGCCAGGCAACGACGGTGGACCGGCAGATTCTGCCCTTGATGCTGCGCATGACCGGCGCGCTGGAACAGTTCATTGCCCTGGACCTGCCGTTTCTGGCGAGTGAGCGCGCTGAGCGCCTGACCTTCGTCAAGGACGCGATTGATCGCGTCGACGTGACGGTAGCGGAGAAATTCCGGCAGGTGCTGGAGGCGTACCAGATCGAACTGGAATTCGGACGCACGATTGAAGC
>JBFFJL010000224.1:0-6322 GCA_041555955.1 Nevskiaceae bacterium | reverse complement strand
TCGACGGCGCAGCGCAGCAGATTGCCTTGATCGATCCGCTGGCTCCGCAGACACAGCGTTACGTCTATCTGTTTCAGGTCGAAGGCGGCTCGCACTTCAAGGGCGAGCATTACGTGCGCTACGCGCGTGACGCCAATGCGGACGAATGGATTGACCGCTATCGCTATGCCGAAGACGATCCGGAAAAGCTCGGGACCAGCAACACCAACTACGGCGCCAATCTGACCGGCACGATCTGCGTGGACAGGATCGAGGACTACTTTGGCGAGCCGGCCAACTGCAGCGCCGTCGATGGCGGCTACCGCTGCGCCTCGATCGATCGTTTCCCGCGCGACGGAGTCACCGTGACCACAGCGAACTACCGCTGGCAGGCAAGCGGTCGCTGGATGGTGCGCGACCTGCGCGTGCGCGCGCCGGACGATGTCGTCAGCGACGCGCACTACTGGGACACGCGCCCCGATCTGATCGATCGCTGGAAAGGCCGCGCGTTCCAGCAGTCGCCGGACTCGACGATCTCGCTGGTCGGCTTCGAAGACGAACAGGTCAACTGGGAAGCCAATGCCAGCCTGCTCGGGGAGCGCTGCGGTCCGGTGCGCTGCATCCGCGAGACCTGGGGTGCCGACTCCGGGACCAACGTCACCAAGACCGAAACCTTCTATCGCGATGCGATCAGCTACCGCTATCACATCCGCGTGCATCCGATTCCGCCGGACGGGCTGTACACGTCCTGGGACTACAACCGCTCGGCGATGGTGCCGACACCAGAGGAAACCGCGGCGGGTGTTGCGGGCGGACGCTACTACACAATCCTGCGGCCACAGGGCGTGCCGATCGATGGCGTCAATGACGAGCTCGGCAATGTCGACGGCTTCACGCCGCTGTTCGGCTTCTGCCCGTCACTGGACGATGGTATTGCGCCGCCGAATGCCGATGGTCGCTGCCCGGCGTTTCTGGATGTGCCGGACCCGACGTTCAATCTGCCGCTGGCCTTCGACAACTGGGAACAGATTTCGGCCAAGGGTGACGGCGGTGCGCTGGTCTATACCTTCCTGCTGCGCGGTGCGACCTCATTGCTGAATCCGCTGGTGGTGCCGTACTACCGCGACGATGCCTGCCTCGACGATGGCACCGGTGACGATCCGGTGGTGCGGCCATTTCCGGGCGACAACTCCGGTAGCGACAAGGTGCGCGAGGCCTACGTCGCTGCAGTGCGTGCGACGACCGGCAACGACGCACTGGAATATGAGGATCTCGACTGCGCGCAGCGCCAGGGCGCGCACGCCGCAAACGGCTTGCACTTCTTCGTCACGCACGATTCCGACAATGCGTTCTCGCCATTGACGACGACCGAAGTCGACGGCGAGCAGTGGCAGTTCATCGTGCCGAGTGCGCAACCGCAGAATCTTGCCGAGCCCTACGCCAATGTCGCGCGCTTTGCGCTGCAGCCGGTCGCGGTGCCGTTGCCATGATCAGGATCGGCCTCGTCGTCGCCGTGGTGTTGCCGCTGCTGTCGGCCTGCGGCAGTTCGCAGGTGCCGCTGCAAGACGGCGTCGGTGCGGGAGGGGTGCCGACACCAACGACATCGCCAACACCAACACCAACACCAACGCCGGTGGTGACGACGAGCGCGGTGCGTGTCGGCGTCGGCGTCGTCGACATGACGCCGGACGTCGGCTACTGCGCCGGTCAGTACTGCGACTACGCCACCGATACCTTCGGCGCCGTCGCCGGCAACGATATCGATCCGTTCCTGACGCACAAGCTCAAGCACGCCAGCTACGGTGTGCAGTCGCGGCTGACCGCACGCGCGATCGTCATCGAGGGCAATAACGGCCAGCGCGTCGCGCTGCTGAAGACCGACAACTATCTCGCACAGGACATGCTGCTGCGCCGCGTCGGCCAGCTACTGGACCAGGGCGATTCCGGCGTCGGCTACGAGCAGATTCTCTATCACGTCACGCACAATCACAGCTCGGCCTACGCCTCGACCCTGGCGGTCGGGCTGTTCCTGTTCCAGGACGTGTTCGATGCGCGCTTCTTTGAGAACCAGGCGCGCAAGATGGCCGAGGCGATCGAGACCGCCGCAGCGAACCTGAAGCCCGCGCGCATGGGCGCGACGCAGATCCAGCACCGGGTCTACAAGGGCAACATTGTGCGCACGGCGACGGCGGACGACGGCACGCCCGCCGGTTACCCGCTCGAATACAACGACCACGGTCTGGTCGTACTGCGCTTCGACGACCTCAGCGATCCGGCGCATCCGCAGCCGCTGGCGACCTGGATCAACTGGGGCGAACATCCGGAGAGTCTCGATCCGCACGATCTGCACAGCGCCGATTTCCTCGGGCCGCTGGAACGCATGGTCGAACGCGAGACCGGCGCACCGCTGGTCTTCAGCCAAGGCGACGTCGGCAGTGCCGAGAGCAGCGGCGATGACGCCGAACTGCTGGCCGACGACGCGTCGGTGTGCGGACGATGGCCGTCCGATGCCGAAGCGCCCGAGACCGATGACTGCGCCTTTGGCGAAGGCGTAATCCGCGACTGGGCGCACGAGGGTTATGTGCAGACCGAGCGCAACGTGCGCTTCCTGGCCGACGACATCGTCAAGGCCTGGACCGCGATCGGTGCCGGTGACGCACTGATTCCGTACACCGCGGACTTCAACGTCGACATGCTGACGGTGTGGACGCCGGGTCCGGTCTCGCACCCGTATCCGAGCGTCTCCAACTGCGTCACCGCAACCACGGTCGGCGGTGATCCCGGCGTGCCGGCGCTGGGCCTGCCGGACTGCTATCGCCTCGGCTTTCCCGGCGACAACCAACTGACCGGTGTGACCGCGCGGCTGTTCACGACCTTGCAGGCCGAGGGCATTCCGCTGCCGGATCACTACGACGCGCCGGCGGTCGGCGTGGTCGAGGAGAACCTGCGGCTGAAGCTGCAGGCGCTGCGCATCGGCGACATCCTGCTGGCGTCCTGCGCCTGCGAGGCGCAGTCGGACCTGATCCTGAATCTGGAATCGCGGCTCAATGACACCGTCGGCGACATCTACGACGGTTTCGACTGGGCCTGCCTGCTGCCGGACTACCGCGACGATCCGGCTTACGCGCAGGCCTGCGCGCTGCAGGCGCACTACTTCGATCCGAACGATCCCGAAAACAACGCCGAGCGGATTCCGGGCGACAACTTCGAGCCGGACGCGATCGCGCACATGCGTGCGCAGGTGCACAACGACGCGCGCGGCTGGGACGCACCGGAGAATGCGCTGGCCGCCAATACCGAAAGCGACGACGTCGCCGCGCTGTGGGGCAACTTCACCAGGGAAGAGATCCAGGATCTCGGTGTGCCGGGCTACAAGATCGCGGTCGGTGTCGGTCACGCCGGCGACTACAACGGCTACACCGTCAGCTACCGCGAGTACATGAGCCGCGACAGTTACCGCAAGGCACTGACCAGCTACGGCGCACACACCGCCGACTACATGGTCACGCGGCTGGTACGGATGGCCGCAACCCTGCAGGGTGGGCCGGCGCTGTCCGGTGAACTTCTCGACCCGCTGGCCGCGGTCGACGAGCTGCGCCAGCAGACGCTGTCGATGACGGTTGGTGCCGCCAGCGGAGCCGTCTACGAACTGTGGCAGTCGGCGATGCCCAACGACGTCGGCGACGCCGAGCCGATCACGCAGCCGCAGGACATCACGCGTTTCCAGGCCGCACATTTCGTCTGGCGCGGTGGTTCGACCGCGGCCGACAACCCACGCGTGCGCATCGAGCGCCAGGACGAAGCCGGGCAGTGGCGTCCCTACGCCGGCCAGACCGGTGAAGTGCCGGTGCGCGTCGAATTCCCGGATGGTGTGCCCGGTGTGCTGCGCAGCTACGTCGGTCTGCAGGAATGGATCTGGACCGCGCGCTTCGAAGCCTACAGCGCGTTTCCGTCGCGCCTCGACAGCACGCCGCCGGGCACCTACCGGTTCTGCGTGGAAGGCCGCATCCGCCAGTCCTTCGACTTCATGCCGTATGCGTTCTGTTCCGATCCGTTCGCGGTTTTGGTGTGGGACGGCATTTCGATCGAGAACATCAACGTCAGCGGCGACACCGTGAGCTTTGCGGTGCCGGCGATTGTGTATCCGCGTAGCGAGGACGCCAGTCCGTTCCCGTTCGTGTCCGACAACGGCGATCCACGTATCTGCGACACCTGCAGCTTCCGGCCGTGGGCGCAGCACGGGCGTCTGGCGCGTGCGGAAGTCGTCGTCACTGATGCCGCAGGGAACACACGCACGGTCGAAGCGCAGTGCGCCGAGGACGGCAGCTGCAGCGCGAACCTGAATGCCACAAATCCGAGTTCGGGCAGTCAGAACCTGGGGGCGGGGGAGACCGCCGAAATCCGCGTCTACGACCAGGACGACAACGGGGGTCGGATTTCGGTGCAGCGGTAGGCAGTCCCTCCGGGTGCGCGCAGCGCCCGGAGGGATCTGTTTTATAAGAATTGGAGGGGAGCTGTGAGTCACCACGAGTACGCGGTCCGCGCGGCACGTCCGCGCGCATGCACTTTCAGGACGAGGGTCGCCGGCGCCTTCGGGATCTTGTCACTGGCAGTGCTGAGCGCCTGCGGCAGCAGCGAGCCGGTGGTGCAGGGCCTTGCCGCCGGCATCGAGATTGCACCGGGCGAAGCGAGTATCGGTGTCGGCCAGATGCAGGCCTATACGGCGCGTGCGCGGGACGATCGCGGCCACACCACAGCGCTCGATCCGTCGACCTTGAGCTGGGACAGTTCCGACGACAGCGTCGCGACGATCGACGCTCAGGGCGTCGCGACCGCGCAGGCCGCCGGCCGCACCGAGATCCGCGGTTATCTCGGCGATGATGAGGCGGTTGCGTTCCTGACGGTGCAGGCCGGGTCGACCGCGTCGCTGGTGATCGAACCGGCGTCGCTCACGCTCGCGGCCGGACGCCGGCAGACCCTGCGCGTGTACGCGACCGACGATGCCGGCGCGCGCCGTGACGTCAGCGATCAGGCGCAGTGGAGCAGTGCGGCGATGAATGTCGCAACCGTTGACGATGCTGGCACCGTGACGGCGCAGGCGCCGGGGAGCACGCAGCTCAGCGCGCGCTATGACGAGCAGACCGCGAACGCGACGGTCACGGTGACCGCGGCCGAATTCGAAGCGCTGCAGGTCCAGCCGTCGGCGCTGTCGCTGGCGCCGGGCGAGGTGCAGCAGCTCAGTGCGATCGAAACCTACAGCGACGGCACCCGCATCGATCGCAGTGCCGAGGCGCAGTGGCGCAGCGACGATGCGGCAATTGCGCAGGTCGATGCCGGCGGCGTGCTGACCGCGCTCGCCAGCGGCAGCACGCAGGTGCACGCGCAGCTCGGCGAGCATCAGGGTTCTGCTGCGGTCGAAGTCATCGACGGCGGCGCGCTGCCGTTCAAGATCGGTGCGGCCGAGACCTCGGCGTCGTTCCTGCCGGAGCCGGGATCGGTCTGTCTCGGCGGTTACGACACCTTCTGCGGGCGCGATGCGCAGGCCGAACACGATCCGCTGCGCACCGGAGCGGTCGCGATCACGGGTGACGGCGAGTCGAGTTTCATCCTGGTCAAGACCAGCAACATCGGCTACTTCGCCGCCTACAAGGCCGGCAACGGACCGAACGGCCTGTACGACATCCGTCAGCGCATCGCGCAGCGGCTGGCGGAGCGCTACGGTGCAGCGGTGGTGCCGGCAGATCACATCGTCGTCACCTCGGATCATTCGCATCATGCGCCGGATACGATCGGCATCTGGGGCGGCCTGTCGTCGTTCTACATGGCGCTGCTGGCTGAGTCCGCGGTCGACGCCGGCGTGCAGGCCTATGTGCAGCGCGTGCCGGCACGGCTGTATGCGTCGAGCATCCAGGGTCCGCCGACCGCTGGTTCGTATGCCGGCCCGCCGACTGACGACCCGGATCGCGAATTCCGCGTGCTGTTCGCAGAGGATCGTGTCGGTCGGCGCATCGCCACCCTGATGAACTACGCGCCGCACGCCACCGTGCTGCCGAGCAGCAACGTCGACGCGACCGGCGACTGGACCGCCTGGGCCGCGCAGATCGCCGCGGAAACCAGCGGCGGTGTCGGCATCGGCCTGGTCGGCGCGCTCGGTGCGATGGACTGGAACAAGGCCGGCGACGCTGCCGAGCGCGAAACCGAGGCGCGCGCTCGTCTGCGCGCCCTGCTGGACGCGTCGTTCAGCGCACGCAGCGAAGTCGACGGCGATACCGTGGCGGTGAAGACGGTGTTCGTGCGCGAGCCGCTGGCGCAGCCGATCCTGCTGGCGAACTACGCGCCGCGG